>JBDTPM010000160.1:0-1561 GCA_039932695.1 Gallionella sp.
CGAATATAAATGGACTTCCCACAACGTAGAGCGGCTATGCCGCACGGCATCAAATGAATGTGCCAAGATTGAATTCCGGTCAATCTAAAATACGAAGGAGAAGTCCACATGAATATTACGACAGTTGGTGTTGATCTCGCAAAAGATATTATCACGGCACACGCACTGGATGAGACCGGGCATTGTGTCCTGTCGCGCAATTTCAAATTCAAGGAACTGGCCGAATGGTTGGTGCAACTGCCTGCAGGATGTGTGATTGGCATGGAAGCCTGCAGCACGGCACATTACTGGGGGCGTCGCATGCAGGCGGTGGGCTTGCAGCCGCGCCTGATGGCGGCAGAGTTCGTGCAGGCATTCCGCAAGAGCAAAGCAGCCAAGAACGATCACAACGATGCTGAAGCCATCGCCATTGCAGTGCGCCAACCCACCATGCGCTTTGTCGCCATCAAGAATGAGGGCCAGCAAAGCAGATTGGCCTGGCATCGTGTGCGCGAAGGCTGGAAGGAAGAACGCACCGCGCTCATCAATCGTTGCCGTGGTTTGCTGCTGGAGTTCGGCTATCCGATTGCCCGCAGTGCAGCGGCATTCCAGCGCGGCTTAAAAACCAGTTTGCAAGAAGAGGCCCTGCCGCCGAACTTGCGCCGCCTGCTGGCGCAAATAGAAACGCAACTGCAGCAACTGGACCAGCAACTCGCGCTGTGCGGCCGCGAGATCGCCCAATCCGCGCGCGACGATGAAGCCGCGAAACGTCTGCAGGCCGTGGCCGGTGTCGGCGTGATCACGGCGGACGCGGTGTGTGCCAGTGCCGGAAATGCGCATGACTTCAAGAACGGCCGGCAGTTTGCCGCGTGGATCGGGCTCACCCCCCGGCAGTACTCCAGCGGCGGCAAAACCAAACTGGGGCGTATCACGCGGCGCGGCGATGCCTACCTGCGCAGCCTGCTGGTGCAGGGCGCACGCTCCACATTACAAGCCACCCTGAAAAAATCTCCGGACAAGCTGAACCGGATGCAGCAATGGGTCATTCGTCTGTATGGGCGAGTGGGATACCACAAGACACTGGTTGCCATCGCCAACAAACATGCCCGGCAGCTATGGGCATTGCTGGCTAAGGGGGAGACCTACGACCTGGATGCCTGGCAGAAGTACGCGATAGGCGAGCAGTCTTGAGTTGAGGGTTTAAGTTTAACGATATTGAGTTCAAACCACTGCGACATGAAACGCGATAGCTAAACAGGTCAGACCGACCACTTGTGAACCTGGCTAACCTGATGGGAGCCGACAACTACAGCGGTTGATCGCCGCTGCGGTGGCAAGCCCGATGAACGAATGAGGGCAAGTGGAGCGGTTTATATCATGGCCCGAACGCCGCTTGTTCCACGAACCAGCATGTTCAACAAGGCCGATTATGGAAATGCAGTCTGTTCTTGTGACGGCACATCGCGATAGTAAGCAGTGAATTTTGTGATGCAGAAACGTGCCTTGCACGTGCGCAGAATATTGATGAAACGGAGGATCGAATGTGAATCAAAAATTCAGCTTGACGGGGAAGTCCTTATGG
>JBDTPM010000161.1:0-2052 GCA_039932695.1 Gallionella sp.
GAATGTCCTTGATATCGACCAGCAGCGCATCGCGTTCGGCACCGTTGAGTATCTTGTTCATGCCGCCCGGCACGGTGGCGGTGCCGTGGATACGCTTGCCCGAGATCGCCGCGATGATCTGTTGCCCGTACTTGCGCAGCTTCACGCCTTTCAGCGCGAGATCGGGGTATTTGTTTAGCACGCCGACGATGTTGCGCTGCGCCGGATCGCTGCCGAAGCCGAACAGCAGATCGGGGGAAGACAGATGAAAGAAATGCAGCGCGTGCGATTGCAGCGTCTGGCCGAAATGCAGCAGGCGGCGCAGTTTTTCTGCGGTGGGCGTGAGCCGCTCCACGCCGACCAGTTGATCCACCGCCTTGGCTGCCGCCAGTTGATGGCTGACCGGACAGATCCCGCACAGGCGTTGCACGATGAACGGCACTTCCCGGTAGGGGCGACCCTGGATGAATTTTTCGAAGCCGCGAAACTCGACGATATGGAAGCGTGCCTCATGGATATGATTGTCTTCATCGAGCAGCAGCGTGATCTTGCCATGCCCCTCGACGCGCGTGACGGGATCGATGGCGACGCGTCTGAGATTTTCCGGTGATTGCATGCTCTGTTCCATGTCAAGCCAGCTTCAATCGTAATGAATGAGATTATTGGGCAGCGCCGGCACTTCCCCCGCCAGCAGATCGCCGAGGACTTTCAGGAATTCATCGGCAGAAGGCGGGCAACCCGGCAGGTAATAATCCACATGCACCACTTCATGAATAGGATGCACCTTGTCGAGCAGCAGCGGCAACTCCACATCATCCGGGATCTGCGGGTTTTCAACGCCCGTCCCGTTCAGATAGGCTTCCTCCAGGCACTCGCGCAAACTGAAATGGTTGCGCATCGCGGGCACTCCGCCGTTGATCGCACAGGCGCCGACCGCGATGAGTATCTTGCAGTTGGCGCGAAACTCGCGCAGCACATGCACGTTCTCCGCGTTGCACACCCCGCCCTCGATCAGACCGATGTCGCACGGACCGCAATGCTTGATGTCGGTCAGCGGCGAGCGGTCGAACTCGACATGTTCCAGCAGCGCCACCAGCCGCTCGTCCATATCGAGGAAGGACATATGGCAGCCGAAGCAGCCGGCCAGCGAAGTGGTGGCGATTTTTAATCTATTCATCGCGATGCCTCGTTTTGGTCAGGCTGACTTCTTTCAGCCCGATCTCGCCGACCTGATGAAGATCGAATGTACGCCGTCCGATCGGCACTTCATAGCCGCGTTCCTTGATCAGGATCGCGCCCACCGGACAGATATGTGCAGCCAGATCATTCAACTCAAGATCGCTATCCGCCAGCTTGCCGCTGGGCGAGTTCACGATCAGATGCGCATCGGTACCTCGTCCGGAAATGGCGAATACGTTCTTGCCATCCACTTCGCGGCTGGCACGCACGCACAGTTCGCAGAGTATGCAACGATCGCGGTCCAGCATCACCGTCGGGTGCGAGGCGTCCACTTCGCGGCGCGGGAAGAACTGCGGGAAATGCCCGTCGAGCATGCCCAGATGATAGGCCATCGCCTGCAATGTGCAGTCACCGCTCTTTTCACAGGATGGGCAGATATGATTGCCCTCGATGAACAGCATCTGCGTGATGGTCTTGCGCACCTCGTTCAACGCCGGGGTGTTGCTGCTGATCAACTGTCCGGCCACGGCGGGCATCGTGCAGGCCGATACGCTCCGGCTGTCGGTATCGACCGAGAATTTTGTCTGCACCCGGCGATCCGAATCATGGGACGCCACATCTCTGCTGTGGATATCGACCACGCAGAGCTTGCAACTGCCATGCGGCGTGAGCCCCGGTTTATGGCACAGATGCGGGATATACACACCGGCCGCCAGCGCCGCATCCATGATGGTCTGCCCGGCATGGAACGGGATCTCCCGCCCGTCTATCGTGATGGTGTTTTGAACAATCGAGTTGTGTTTGGCAGCTTCGCTCATGTCCGTCTCATTCAATCCAGATTATCCAACAGGCGGAATGTCCCCACAAACCCCTCCCAACCTCCCCTTGTCAGGG
>JBDTPM010000162.1:0-1893 GCA_039932695.1 Gallionella sp.
GCTCTCCAATTTGAACCTGGCTCAGGAAAAAATAATTGCAAGCGCGTGCCGAATCCCTGCGAACTTTCCACTTTTATTTCACCGCTGATGCGTTGTGCGCGCTCGCGCATGATCATCATGCCATAATGTCCTTCAACGGGTGTGAAAGTGCATCCGCCGCTACCGTTATCCTCGATAGTAAAGACATAATAATTGCCAATATATTCCACGATCAGGCGGGCATGGGTCGCACCTGAATGGGTGGCGATATTGGCCAGCGCCTCCTGAACGATGTGGTACACCTGGATTTCAAATTCGAGGGGCAATTCGAGATTGGCTACCCGATTGATATATTCCAGCGCGATTTCATTGCGATCACAAAATTGCGTAGTCAGCGTTTGCAAGGCATGCAGCAGTCCGGATGGGTCCATCGCGCAACGAAAATCCGTGATCAACTCCCGGACCGTTTTTTGACTGTTCTCCAATGCCTCATCAATATCGTGCGCATATTTGGATACCATGAGCTCATTGTGCGTCCGTATCGACTCGAGCAACAAACTGGCGCGCATCCGTGTATACACCAGAGTTTGTGCCAATGAATCATGGATCTCGTTGGCGATAGCCTGTCGTTCGGCAAGCAGATCTACACGTTTGGCAGCAAGATTCGATTTGTTACTTTCGATGATTGCGCCAAGCAAGCGAGCGAATGCCATAATAGTTTTGGATGTGTGCTGAAAAGATTCTTGTGGTTCGCTGAAAAATAGCGTGAGCATTCCAATGGGGATTTCCGGTGTGGTATGGCTTTCAATTGTGGCAGTGATCAACGACCGCATCTGACAACCGGCATAGCGGCAATCCTGCGGTGACTTGCATGCGCGGAGGTTGGCTGAATAAATACCACGAAGGTTAAATGCTTTGCTGCATGTTTCACAATTTAAATCAACGGCACTTTCTGCTTCCCGCAGTTTGGCAGGCAGTCCGACTGAGCTGATCAGTTGCGGGGTTTGGCCATGAGGTGCAAGTAACCGGATGATTCCTGCGCTTGCGTTCACAGCACTTATGAGGCTGGCAAGCAGCTCCTCCAGCAGGGATTTAGAATGGCCCGCTTGAGAGACAGTGGGCGTTAATTTTTTGTGCTTTGCCGCACTCCCACCGTTATTGGGGGGAGTAAAATCGGATTCTTTCGACCATGAAAAATTCGCCGGGACTGAATTCTTCAAGGAACTTGATTTCTTACTCATAATTAACTCAACAAGAAAGATGTTTAACTTAATTCTGCGTTAGTTACCTTGGCGGGCGAACCGCAAAATAACCCATCGGGGTATGCTGTATCTGCATGCATATGAATAACGCAGGCAATCGATTGTTTTCCTTCAAACTGGCATGTCTGGGAGTATACCCCTCATTCGGGTTATATAGTCGCTCCCCCATCGTAGGTATAGACACCAAAACAGTACATTGTGCTTAATGAAAACATTAAAATGTTGGTCGTATAGACCAATAGCGGAAGCCCCCGATCATGACCACACACCATGAAGATCTGCATCGTTTCCGACAGTCATGACCGCGCGGAGCCGTTAGCGGCAGCTGTAAAACAAGCGCAGGCGTCCGGGGCGCAAGCCGTCATTCATTGTGGTGACCTGATCGGTGCGAACACATTGCGTGCATCCATCAAACTCGGAGTACCGCTGCACGTGGTGCATGGCAACAATCTCGGCGATACCATGGCGATGCACAAGTTGATGACGAAGTCCGGGGGGGCGCTGATCTATCATGGTCAGGATGCCGAGTTGGAACTTGGCGGTCGTCGCATCTTCGCAACCCACTACCCTCACTATGGCCGGGGCATGGCCTGTACCGGTGATTATGACCTGGTTTGCTGCGGGCACAGCCATGTCGCGGAGATCATCCGGC
>JBDTPM010000163.1:0-8529 GCA_039932695.1 Gallionella sp.
AGCGCGGTGTATCGAGGGGTGCGAACGGGAAACACTGATGAAACTACTAGCCATCTGACTAAGCCGCTAAAGCGGCAAGTCATTGGTTATCACCACGAACGGATTTAATCAGCGTCTCCCTAAGGAACTATCTGGGTTAAAAGCATCAAGCACGTGAACCAATCTCAATAGGACCTTTATCTTGAAACCAACCGCTGACAAAAACATCGTCTGGCATCACGCCACCGTGACTCGCGCTCGGCGTGAAAAGCAGAACGGACATCGCGGCGCGATCGTCTGGTTCACCGGACTATCCGGCTCGGGCAAATCCACGCTGGCCCATGCCGTTGAAGAAGCGCTGCATCAGCAGGGTTGCCGCACCTTCGTGCTGGATGGCGACAATGTCCGTCATGGCCTGTGCGGCGATCTGGGCTTCTCAAGCAAGGACCGTGAAGAAAACATCCGCCGCATCGGCGAAATGGCCAAACTCTTCATGGAAGCAGGCGTGATCGTGCTGACCGCGTTCATCTCGCCCTACCGTGACGACCGTGAACGCGTGCGCGGCATGGTCGAGCATGGCGACTTCATCGAGATCTATTGCAACGCGCCGATCGAAGTCTGCGAGGCTCGCGACGTAAAGGGCATGTACAAAAAAGCCCGTGCCGGACAGATCGCCGAATTCACCGGCATCTCATCGCCATACGAAACCCCGGAAAATCCCGAGCTCGCCGTGAATACCGGAGCGGCAGAGCTGGAAGATTGCGTACGACAGGTCATCGGTGAAATGGTGCAGCGCGGGCTGATCAAAAGCAGCGCAACCGGAATTTGACATTTAATAGCACCTCTAATAATTCGTCACACCGGCGAAGGCCGGTGTCCAGCCTATTGAAGTGGGGTAAGCAGGCAATCCGCGAAGCGGATGCTCGCAAAATACTAGATTCCGGCCTTCGCCGGAATGACAAAATCTGAATTTTTAGAGGGCCCCTTAACTGACTGGCTCCCTCATCATGAAGCCTATCCTTTGGAGTAGTAAAATGAAACTTGAAATTTCAAACAAGGAAAGAATGATAGTCTCAGCCTTCCCTCATTGCTCAGCGGTGTACGCATGAGATTGACTCCGGCACAGATCACGGCCATTCGGCGCACGACGGCGGAAATTTATGGTGAGCAGGCTTACGTGTGGCTGTTCGGTTCGCGAGTTGATGACAGCAAGCGGGGTGGAGATATTGATCTCTTGATACGCCCTGACCATTTCCTGGCGAGCCCTGCCCTGTCCCACAAAATCAGCTTCCTCGGCAAGCTCGAACGCCTGCTGGGCGAACGCAAGATCGACGTCATCATTGAAGAACCCGACGATCCCCGCCCCATCGTCCGAATCGCACATGAAACAGGAGTCAGATTATGAACACGAAAAGCTCAAGCCTTCCCATCATCTAGCACTGTCATCCGGCACTATTTGCTCGTGTTCTCCTATGATAGGATGTAATTCTCTTCGCCCGTCCGGACTTTGATATAACGAAAGGATGCCTTGATGACTACGACAGAAAAACTATATAAAGCGGTGCAAGACCTGCCGGAGCCAGTAATTGCTGAGCTTCTGGATTTTGCGGAGTTTTTGCGCTCGAAGATGCGCAATAGGCCAGCGAATGCCAGCGATGAATTGTTGGCCGACTTAATGGGCGGATTGGAAAATTCTGCCACATTTGCAGGCGATCCTTTAATGACCCAGAAACGGTTGCGTGATGAGTGGCAATAAATATCTGCTGGACACCAATTTTATTCTTGGCCTCCTGAAATCCGATCCACTCGTGCTTGCAGAGGTATCTTCGCGTCAAATTCATGTTGACGAGTGCTCATATAGTGCAATTACGCGAATGGAGTTGCTGGGCTTTCACAGCATCACGCGAGAGGAAGAATCGTTAATTAGACAGAAGCTTGATCGCCTTACCTACTTGCCTTTGACCGGAAATAGAAAATGTAGTGATAGACCTGCGACAGACCCGCAAGATCAAATTACCGGACGCAATCATTGCTGCAACCGCGCTGTGTTCTGGTATTGAATTATTGACACTGGATCAGCAGCTTTTATCGGTAGTGAATTCAGTCGCCAAATTGAAGTGAGGCACCTGAATTATTTTTCGAGTAAAGAGCTTTGAATCAGACTCTTCATTGTCCAAAGAGCTTGAAAAAGCGAATGGGATTCATTGAAGTCGAAATTTTCGACCGCAAAACTCGCCATGACTAGAGTCTTGTCTAAAGACTTTCCCGAAAAAGGCTTGCATATGTCCGCCACGATACTCAAGAGTCCACAAGCAACGCAGGCAACTATTTCAATAGTCGAGACCTTCTCGAAAATACGCGAGCTATCGAAAAGCATCAAGTATCTGTCGGTTCTGCAAGACAAGGCACAGCAGAAATCGCTGATGCAAAAAAGTGATGGGAATTCTGCTAGTGATGAACCAGAAGATATACCAGCGTTTTCCAGAGATGCAAACATGATTACCGGAAAGCGCGTATTAAAAACTGTTGTCCCCTCTCCCGCAGGCGGGATAACCAGCGACTTGGCGGCATTATCGCCTAGTCGAATGGCTAGTAGTTCGATCAGAGGGTTAGGGTAAGGGCTGATCAAAAGCAGCGCGACCGGTATTTGAAATTTAACTGACTCTTTCCATCACGATGAAACCTATCCTTAGATCGCAGGATCTCGCCATCAACGGCGCGGTATTTAAAAATTTGCGTCCGAAAATTTCGACCACAAAATTCGCGAAACTGAAGTGCAAGTTGAGACTAACATGTTAAACATTGGGGGATTTCTTGAGCTTGAGATACCCAAAGGGCGCGAATTTCATATCACACCATACTGTTTTGATTTGGCACGTCACGCGCTTGCGGCGGTACTTCTAAAGCGTGAGATACAGACCCTTTACGTTCCTGAATATATCTGCGAAAGCGTCGTGGATGCTATCCATTCTGTTGGGGCAAAAATAAAATTTTATGATTTACAGGATATTTTCAATCCGGTTCTGCCGAAATCCTTAGCCGCGAATGAAGCTGTTCTTCTTGTAAACTATTACGGGTTGGTCGACATTGATAATTTGCTAAAAAAAGTGAACGGCCGTGTCATTGTAGATAATTCGCAAAGTTTCTTTGCTTCGCCACCTAGTGGAGTGGACACGTTTTATTCGCCTAGGAAATTTTTTGGGGTTCCGGATGGAAGTTATCTCTATACGGATATGGATATCCAGGAGTGGTTTTCCGGGCTGCCCGCAACAAGGGCATTTAATCTGATGCAACATCTTGTAGATAGGATGGACGGTTTCCAGCAGGAGGCCTATCTTGCATTTAAGGAAATCCGGCAGCATCTGCGCGGACTACCTATGGCGCGAATGTCCGAGACGACACATCGTTTGCTATCCGGCATCAATTATACGAAGTGCCAAAAGATCCGATTTAGCAACTTCCAATTTCTGAATCTCGCCTTGAAAAAGTATAATGAAATGGAAGTTTCGCCTACCAGTGCACCCATGTGTTATCCCTTGCTGGTGGCTGGAGGCAAAGGGCTTAGGGAAAGACTGATTCAACTAGGCATATACATCCCCCTGTACTGGCCGTATGTCGAAGCACACTCGCTACCCGGTTCTACTGCACATCGTCTGGCAGTAGATATAGTGTGCCTGCCTATCGATCACCGTTACTCGGTGAAGCACATGAAAATTATCGCTAAAGAAGTCGTTAAATATTTTGGAGATTGATATGTCGCACTACTGGAAGTCCTTTTTTGAGTCATATCGTATCCTGGAGGTTAAAAGTGATGCTGATCTGCGATTTCAAGTGGGCAAGAGTGTGGGCGGCAAAGCCATATCAGATGCAGAATTTGATGCCCTTGTTCAGCGGATAGTAGACGCCCTGGATATCAAACCGCATGACCATGTCCTGGATTTGTGTTGTGGTAACGGCGTGATAACGCGGGAATTGGCCAACAAATGCACGGCTATTCTGGGAATCGATTTTTCCTCGCCATATATCGATAATGCAAAGAAATATAAGGCAGCACCAAACATTAATTATGTCTGTGACGATGTGACAAATTTTTCTTCCGTGTTACGGGAAACCAACTTCAACCCAACCAAAGTATTGATGCATGGCTCGCTCGCCTACCTTACACCGACACAGCTTTCTCAAATTTTGCGTTCGTTGGCGGCGGATGCCCCTAATGCCGAATGTTTTGTTGTATCTGCCGTGCCGGATGCTGCACGCCGTAATCTTTTTCACAACACGATAAAGCGAAAAATCGAGTGGTTGTTTTTTAGTGTGATACTTGGTCGTGACCGGGGTGTCGGAAGGTGGTGGTCTCGCCAGGAAGTCATGGAGATATGCAAGTCACACAACTTCAAGGCATCCTTTGACCAGACTGTTTCCGGGCATTCGTACCGCATGGATATCGTGATAACGCCTCTTCGAAATTCTCAACCTGGCCGTAAGGTATAAAGTGGAAAATATATATGGCTAATAAGAGCAGCATAGAGGAGTTGGCGATCTTTGGTGGGTCACGCCTGTTTGCAATTCCGAAATCGACTTCAAATCTGGTGCGGCCAGATGTTGAAAAGTTTTTGCAGTACTCAAAAGCCTTTTTCGACCAGCATCAATATACGAACAATGGCCCGAATGTAAAACTGCTGGAGAAGCGTTTGGCCGCTTTTCATCAGGCCGAGTATTGCATCACGTTCTGTAGCGGATTCTGGGCGATAGCCATCGCGATTTCCGCAGTCGCGCTCAAAGGCAAGACCGAGATCGTGATGCCTTCGTTCACCTACCGTCGCATGGCGGATATTGCCGCCTGGGTGAACCTGAAGCCGCATTTTTGCGAAGTTGAGCCGGCTACGCTTGCGATGAGTGCGGCAACGGTGAGACCCTGTATCAATGAGAATACCGCCCTGATACTTGGTGTCCATCCGATTGTGAACTGCTGCGATGTCGATGGCCTGGTCGCGCTGGCGAAAGAGAAAAACATCCCGCTGCTGTTCGATTCCGTCGAGTCCGTTTATGAATCGACTGCAGGCGGCAAAGTGGGAGGTTCTGGCAAGGCTGAAATCTTTTCTTTGCATGCAAGCAAATTATTGAATGGTTTCGAAGGTGGCTACATCACCACCAACGATGCGAGTCTGGCCAAGCAATTGGCAATGATGCGCGGGTTTGGTTTTGGCGGGATAGATAACATTGTGGTGCCGGACGGCATGAATGCCAAACTCAATGAGGTTCATGCGGCCATGACCCTGGCGAGCCTGGATGACCTTGAAGATCAGGTTGCGCGTAATCGTCAGCGTTACTACACCTACAAGCGTTTGCTCGCGGCTATCCCCGGCATACGGCTGCTCGATTTCGATGAAGATCATCAAACAAGTTACAAGAATATTGTGGTCGAGCTGCTTGATGCGTGGCCGTTGACCCGCGCAGGCACCATCAGTATTTTGAATGCGGAGAAGATCCTTGCTCGTGCCTATTATTCACCGCCGTTGCATCAAAAGCCGATGGCATATGCCCATGTGCCCGCGGATCTGCCGTTAACGGATGAGCTTGCAGAAAGATTTCTCAATCTGCCCTGCGGACACCTCGTCAGCAACGAAGACATAACTAACATCGTTAAGTTTCTGGAATTCATATCGGCAAACGCAAGCCGGATCAGCGAGCGTTTGCGTGAGATGGGCGAGAAATAACATGACGACAACCAGCTTTGCCCTGTTCGGCGCAAAACCCGCATTCGATAAACCGCTGCCCATCGGCCAACTCTACTTCCCTTCATGGGAACGCTATGAGGCCGCATTCCGGGGTATCTTTGAGCGGCAATATTATACAAATCAGGGGCCGTTGACCGAGCAGCTTGAGGAAAAACTCCAGCAATTCTTGGGAGTCAAACACGCGATCTGCGTGAGCAACGCGACGATTGGTCTGATGATGACGACAGACGCGATGGGGCTGACCGGCAAGGTGATCCTCCCTGCCTTCACCTTCGCGGCCTCGGCTCAATCACTGAGTTGGGCGGGACTGAAACCGGTGTTCTGCGATATCGATCTGAACACGCATCAAATCGACATTGACCGGGTCGAGTCGCTGATCGATGAAGAGGTCAGCGCGATCATGGGCGTGAATCTGTGGGGCGGTGCATGCAAGCCGAAAGCGCTCCAGGAATTGGCCGATGCCAAGGGGGTTCAGTTGTATTTCGATTCGGCCCATGCTTTTGGCTGCGCAGTCGATGGGGTGAAGATCGCCAATTTCGGCCACGCCGAGGTGTTCTCGTTTCACGCTACCAAAATTCTGAGCGCGACCGAAGGAGGTTGCGTCTGTACCAACGACGACGATCTGGCCGCACGTTTAAGGAATATTCGGAGCAGCTATGGCGCTGGCCGTCCAGTCAATGTTGTAAGAACTGCTAATGGAAGAATGTCGGAAGCGCAGGCTGCCATCGCCTTGATGAGTCTTGAAGATTTTCCGGCCAACCAGAAGAATAATGAAGTTCTGTATCGGTTGTATGAAACGCAGTTAAAGGAAATTCCGGGGCTGCATCTGGTCATACCGACCGGGGTCAGCTTCTCGAATTTCCAGTATCTGGTATGCAGCGTGGATGAACGCGAATTCGGGTTGCCCCGGGATGTGCTCATAGACTTGCTCAAGGCAGAGAACGTGGTGGCGCGGCGATATTTCTATCCCGGTTTGCATCGCAGCATCCCGTATGTCCAGGAGCTGCCGCAATATCTGGATAGCCTGCCCAACACTGATAGTCTGTGCGCGTCGTGTATCCAGTTTCCGATCGGCGCGCTGGTTTCTGCTGAAAGTGTGGAGCGCATCTGCAATATTCTCCTCAGGGCACATCAAGCCTCGACCGAGATCCGCGCGCGGCATGAAAAATAATCTGGCGCTGGGCATCATGCAGCCCTATTTCTTCCCGTATCTGGGCCATTTCTCCCTGATCGCGGCGGTCGATGAATGGATCGTGTTCGACATCACGCAGTACACCCCCAAAACCTGGATGAACCGCAATCGCATCCTCCATCCCAAAGCGGGATGGCAGTATGTGACCGTGCCGCTGTCGAACTCGTCGATCTCGATCAAGACCCATGAGGCGAAGGTTTTGAATCTCCCCGAAACGAAAACGAATATTCTCGGGAAGCTGAGCCACTACAAGAAAAAAGCACCGCACTTCGAGGCAGTCAACGCACTGGTAAACGAAGTATTTGATACGGCGGCGGACGAATCGCTGGTTCATCTCAATGTGCGCGGACTGGATGCCGTGTGCCGATATCTGGATATACCGTTCAACTACCGGATCTGTTCCGAAATGAATCTGCCATTGCCGGAAAAGTTGGGGCCTGGAGAATGGGCGCTGGAAATTTGCAGCCTGTTGGGTGCGACCCGTTATGTGAATCCTGCCAGCGGACAGGACATCTTTGATCCGGACGAGTTCGCCCGTCGCGGCATAACGTTGCAATTCGCACACACCACAGAGTTTTCTTACAACACAGCGCCATACCAATACGAACCCAACCTGTCCATCCTCGATGTGCTGATGTGGAATCCACCTTCCGATGTCGCTGAGGCGGTTCGCAACGGGGTGGCAATAAAGAGCGGCAACACTGGTGTTACCCAATTATGAGTTACCGACCCAGATTGTCCAATAACCATAAACCCCTTCTATTCCCCCTCGCAAGATATCCCCTTGCACCCGCATGGGGTACACCAAAGGTAGGCAATCCGCCGGTGGGTGCACCCGTAAAGGGTACGCCGCCAGACTCTCGCCCTTCGGGCGGTCTTGGCGCAGCCCCGCTGCTGCGCAGCGACCCTTCCGCAGACAGGGGGAGAACCGAACCCGCTCCTCCCCTGACAAGGGGAGGTTGGGAGGGGTTTGTGGTCAGCGTTTCCCTATCAATGCTATTGATACGGCATAAAAATCGCAGTACCGTCATACCGGCGAAAGCCGGTATCCAGTGGCGCGCAGAGTGCGCCGATATTGTTTACTGCTGGATTCCGGATCAAGCCCGGTATGACGGCATCCAAACTTACCACCCATGACAACACTGCATCAAAAAACCACCCGAGCGGCAAAGTGGAGTGCGCTCGATGTGTTCATGCGCCAAGGGGTGCAGTTCGTCGTCACTATCGTCCTTGCACGCATCCTGGCTCCGGAGGATTTCGGGGTGATCGCGATGCTCGCGATGTTCATCGGTGTGGCCGGTGTCTTCATCGACAGCGGGTTCAGCTCCGCGTTGATCCAGCGGCAGAACACCACACACACGGATGAGTCCACGATTTTCTATTTCAATCTGGCGATGGGCGCGGTCGCCGCTTTAATGCTTTGCGCTGCCGCGCCCTGGATCGCGGCATTTTTCAAGCAACCGGTGCTGCAATATCTGACCTATGCGATGGCATTCAACTTGTTCGTGAATGCCTTCGGCTCCATCCACACTACCTTGCTCAGCAAAGAGATGAATTTCAAGACCATGGCCAAAGTGGGTGTGGTCAGTTCAGTTGTGGCCGGTGTGGTGGCGATATACATGG
>JBDTPM010000164.1:0-3563 GCA_039932695.1 Gallionella sp.
CAGATATACGAGAGTTAGTGGATGCAAAAAACAACGATGTTTTGGCCCGCTATGTGGATTTCTCAACTTCGCAGGAGAGAGGCCATGCGGGTTGGTCTGGATGGAAATTTTGGTTACATAGCGAAAGTTGTGTTAGAGGTCGAGGTAAAGCAATTGAATTTGGTAAGTATTATTTAGAGTTTAAAGGTGATGCGAAATGAACACGATTCAAAACCAATTTCAATAAGTTTAATTGGCTAGGTCAGCGTAACAACACGCGGTAACAAAAAGTCCATGAGCTACTTCATCACCGGAACCGACACCGGCGTCGGCAAGACGCTGGTCAGTTGCGCGCTGCTGCATGGCTTTGCGGCGCAGGGCAAGCGCGTGGCCGGTTTCAAGCCGGTGGCGGCGGGCTGCGACGAAAACGAGCACAACGACGATGCCAAGGCGTTGCGCGCGGCGAGTGGCATGCAGCTCACCTACGGGCAGGTGAATCCGTATTGCTTCCACCTTGCCATCGCGCCGCATATCGCGGCGCGCAATGAAGGTGTGCATATCGAGTTGCCGCGCATCCTCACCGCGTATCGCGAGCTGGCCGGGCAGGCGGATGAGGTGATCGTGGAAGGCGCGGGCGGGTTTCTGGTGCCGTTGAACGATAAGCAGAACAGCGCCGACATGGCAAAGGAGTTGAACCTGCCGGTGATCGTGGTGGTGGGCATGCGGCTGGGCTGCCTCAACCATGCGCTGCTGACGGTGCGGGCGATTGCCGATTACCAGCTAGAATGCGCGGGTTGGGTGGCGAATGTGCTGGATGCGGATATGGATGCGTTGCAGGAGAATATCGAGGCGTTGCGCGAGCGCATCGCTGCGCCGTTGCTGGGGGTGGTGCCGTATATGGCGGAGCCGGATGCGAGGGTGGCGGCGGGGTGGTTGGATTTGGGGTTGTTGGACTCCGTCATTCCCGCGCAGGCGGGAATCCAGCGAGAAATATAAATTCCGCGAAGCGGACAAAATCATGGTGTTGTCCCGCTACGCGGGAAATTTTCAATCAACTGGATTCCCGCCTGCGCGGGAATGACGGTTTAGGTGCTTGAATGACTGAGTTCAGTTTGGTGGCGGTGTTTGTGGTTGGACTGCTCGGCGGTGTGCATTGCCTTGGCATGTGCGGCAGCATCGTCGGCATCTTCACCACGCAGCTTTCACCCTCACCCCAGCCCTCTCCCATCAAGGGAGAGGGAGCGGCACGTGGCGGTATATCCCCTCTCCCCTGGTGGGAGAGGGTTAGGGAGAGGGGGTTGTTCCATCTCGCCTACAGCAGCGGACGCATCGCCAGTTACGCGGTGGCGGGTGCATTGGTCGGCGCGATTGGTAGTGCGGGGTTGCTGATGCGCGATGCGGTGCCGGTGCAGCATCTGTTGTTCGCGCTGTCGAGTCTGATGCTGGTGATGCTGGGTCTGTATCTCGCCGGAGTATGGGGCGCGGTGCGCCGCTTGGAGAATCTGGGCAGCGGTTTGTGGCGGCACTTGCAGCCTTACACGAAGAAGCTGTTGCCGGTGAACACCGCGCCGCGCGCGTTGGCGCTGGGCGTGCTGTGGGGCTGGTTGCCGTGCGGACTGGTGTATAGCGTGCTGGTGACTGCGCTGGCAAGCGGCAGCGCTGCGAAAGGTGCGTTGATCATGGCGGCGTTCGGCTTGGGCACGTTGCCGAACCTGCTGGCGATCGGGTTGTTCTGGGAACGCTGCCGCCAGTGGGTGCAGTCGCCGCGAGTGCGCCTGACGGCGGGGATGGTGGTGATGGGGTTCGGTGTGTATGGTCTGATCAAGGTCAGCATCACTTTTTACGTGCATGGTTGGGCGGGGGCGTGTCATGTGGCTGCGTAATCTGATTCTGTTTTTGCTGGTTGTTTTTCTCGCGGGTTGCGAACAACCCAAGCTGCCATCGCCGTTCCATGCCAGTGATGTCAGCATGCCTTTGGCCGGAGCGGATTTCAAATTGACCGATCACAACGGCAAGCAGCGCACGCTGGCGGATTATCGCGGCAAGGTGGTGGCGCTGTTCTTCGGCTATACCCACTGCCCGGATGTGTGCCCCACCACGCTGGCCGATCTGGCTCAGGCGATGGGCATGCTGGGCATGGATGCGGACCGGGTGCAGGTGTTGTTCATTACGGTCGATCCGGAACGCGACAAGCCGGAGATGCTGGTTAAATATATGTCCGTTTTTCATCCCTCATTCCTTGGTCTGCATGGTGATGCAGCAGCCACGGCGCAGACCGCCAAGGCATTTTATGTGATGTATCAGAAGCAGCCGACCACCACCGGCTACAACGTGGACCACAGCGTCGGTACGTTTTTGATCGACCCTCAAGGCCAGGTGCGGTTGCGCGCTCCGCTTGCGCAGCGCCCCGCGTGGTTCGTTGATGATATTCGGCTGTTGCTTGCTGGGGTATGATGGGCAATCACCGAACGGAGATGTGAATGGGGCAAGATTTTTCAGTAGTGCCGAGTAATTGTCATCAGGATTCCTGTCATGGCTGAGGCGAGCGTGGATACGCCGGGCGGCAAGATGTGGGCGTTGCTGCGTGAATCGCGCTGGCTGCTGTTCACCGCGTGCGCGCTTTATTTCACCGTTGCGCTGTATGGCTATGACCGCGCCGATCCGTCTTGGTCGCATAGTGTCAGCGGCGCGCTGACCACCAATCCCGGCGGAGTGCTGGGCGCGTATCTTTCCGACCTGCTGTTTTACCTGTTCGGTTTTTCCGCCTGGTGGTGGGTTCTGTTCATGCTGCAGCGGGTATGGGCGGGTTACCGCCAGTTGCGCCCCGACAGCATCTTCTGCAGGCGGACTTTATGGGTTTCGGTTGCCGGTTTTGCGGTGTTGCTGCCGGCCAGCAGCGCGCTCGAAGCGATCCGTATGCACACGCTGAAAGTCGCTCTGCCGTTGGCTCCGGGCGGTATGCTCGGTGCGGTGACCGGAGATGCAGTGACCGGCGCGTTCGGTTTCACCGGCGCGACGCTGTTGTTGCTGGCCCTGATCGCAGCAGGCTTCAGTCTGTTCAGCGGTTTGTCCTGGCTGCGTTTCGTGGACTGGTTGGGAGCGTCGCTGGAAACCTTCTGGCACTGGGCGCGCCTTGCCTGGCAGACCTGGCAGGATCGGCGCATCGGCGCACAGGCGATGAGTGAGCGCGGTGCCGTCGTAGATGAGGAAAAAAAGCGCGTCGAGGAGCAACAGCCGATACATATCGAGATGCCGCTGTTCGAGGTGGCAAAATCAGCGCGCGCCAAGGCGGAGAAACAGACCTCGTTGTTTTCCGACATGCATGATTCCGAGTTGCCGCCGTTGCATCTGCTGGATCAGGCGGCACAGCAAGTCGAGGTGGTGTCTGCCGATACGCTGGAGTTCACTTCGCGACTGATCGAGCGCAAGCTGAAGGATTTTGGCGTGGAAGTCAAAGTCGTCGCTGCTTATCCCGGTCCGGTGATCACGCGCTACGAGATCGAACCTGCCGTCGGCGTGAAAGGCAGCCAGATCACCAATCTGGTCAAGGACCTGGCGCGCGCATTGTCGGTGGTGAGCATACG
>JBDTPM010000165.1:0-2271 GCA_039932695.1 Gallionella sp.
GCGCGTCTTGACTTCGACCAGATCGAACGGTTTGGCGACAAAATCCTTCGCGCCGCCGGCAAGCGCGCGCAGCTTGTGTTCCGGTTGTGCGGTGATCACGAGTACCGGAAGGTAGCCATCCGCTTCGAATTCCTTCAGTCCTTCCATCACCTCGAAGCCATCCATGCCGGGCATCAGCAAGTCGAGCAGGATCAGGTCGTAGTGGTTTTTTCGATGCAGGTCGCAGACCGCGTGGGGATCTGTCGTCGAAGCTATGCAGGTATAACCGGCATCGCGCAGCATTTGATCCAACAGATCAACATTGGACCGTTGATCGTCAACGATCAGAATGCAGGCATCAAGAATTTCTTGTTCGCTAATCATCGTGTTTCCCCGGTTTCGTTTGAGTTGACCGATCTCATTTCAGATAATTTCAGTGCTTCATCCAATGCGTGTATAAATTCATTAACCTTGATCGGCTTGGTTATATAGCGGAAGAATCCTGCCTCCAGCCCATCCTCAATATCGCGCGGCATCGCATTGGCACTGATGGCAAGCACCGGGATGTGGGCTGTTGACGGGTCATTGCGCAGGATATTCAGGGCATCGATCCCGCTGATGCCGGGCAGACTGATGTCCATCAGGATCACATCCGGGAGATGGGCGCGCGCAAGCGCTACACCGAGATTGCCATCGTGCGCGCTCATCAGGCGCAGACTTGGGTAGCCGTCGATTATTTGCTCGACCAGCATCAGGTTGGCCGGATTGTCTTCCACATAGAGCAGGGTGCGCAGCGCCGGGTCTTCCAGTGCTTGCGGCGCAAGTTCTGCAGGCATTGCATTTACAACGGCATGTTGCAGGGCGTCGATCAGGATCAGTTCGACCCAGAATTCGCTGCCCACTCCGTAGGTGCTTTCCACGCCGATAGCGCCTCCCATCATTTCGATCAGTTGCCTGGTTACCACCAGGCCGATACCCGTCCCTTCCACGGCGCCGGCTTCCTGTCCGAGACGATTGAACGGCTGGAATAGATGCGCCCGCTGATCCGGAGTCAGTCCCGAGCCGGTGTCCGTGATGGACAAGCGTATGCGTCCCGGCGTGCTCGCGGAGCACTTCACCGTGACCGATCCGTGCTCGCGGTTGTATTTGATCGCATTGGAAAGCAGGTTGATCAGAATCTGTTTTATCCGGGTTCGATCGCCATCGACAAACCAGTTGTGGTCGCATCGGAGAAAGTTTAACTGGATGTCGCATTTTTGCGCCATCGGTTCGATCATCGACTTGCATTCGAGCATGACAGCATTCAGCGACACCGATCCTCGCGTCAGCGATAGCTTGCCGGACTCGACCACCGCGAGATCCAGAATATCGTTGATCAGTTCCAGCAGAAACCATCCTGCCTTGATGATCTGTTGCAGCCTCTCATTCTGGACGTCCGTCGGCGGCGGTTTACCGGTCTCCAGCAATTGGGCGAAGCCGAGGATGGCATTCAGCGGGCTGCGCAGCTCATGGCTCATGCTGGAAAGGAATTCCGATTTTGCGAGGTTGGCTTTTTCTGCCGCGAACTTGGCGGCCTCCAGCTGAGCTTTTGTCGCCTGGATTTGTTCGGCCAATTGTTGCGCTTCCATTGTGGCGGTGAGCAGGCGTGTGTTCGCTTGCTGCAACATACTCATATGTATGTCAGCCTCAGCACGTTTCTTGTCTGTAGCGAGAATTTTATGCTCGCGTGTGGTGACTTCTCCTTCGCGCAGATTGGCAGCGTCTTCACGTATTGTGGCATCTCCTTCGCGCAGATGGGCAGCATCTTCACGTGTGGTGGCTTCCCCTTCGCGCAGATGCACAGTACCTTCGCGTGCAGTCACCAGTTTCTCGCGGCTTAGCACGGCCGCTTCACCATCATTGACAGCATTCTTGCTACGCCTCCTGTCGCTTCCACGGACAGTTTGCATCCTTTCTTTGTCCGGACTGGTCACGCCCGGTTGTCCCGGATCATCTGTATCAGAAGAGTCCTTTCTGTCATTTCGGTTAATTACCGATCTCCACCACATGATCGTTCCTGCTATGGACTGACCGTAGGCCGGCCCGACATGATTCCGATATACTCAGACAAGGTCTCGCCAATAACGATGCCATCGTCGGCAATGTCATACAATCGAATATCCTTGCTGTGCTTACTGCCACGGACTTTAACCACCGAGAAGACGCGTTTGAATTGGCCAGCGATATCGATATAGCGCTGCACGACAATTGCGTCAGCGAGAAAAGCACTCCCAAATGGACTAAAGCGCAAAT
>JBDTPM010000166.1:0-2620 GCA_039932695.1 Gallionella sp.
GGATTTTTTCGAGGATGTGAGGAGGTGGCGCAATGAAAACAGTAACGATTGACGTCCGGCCATTGGCCGACACGATGGGGGATTTCACCCGGACATGGAAGAGTGGTAAAGCATCCGCGCCGCGCATCAGCTTCGAATCGCCCGAGTTGTTGTTCAAAGTGCTGTCCGGCAAACGCTGGGAAATGTTGAACGCGCTGACCGGCGCAGGCGCCATGTCGATCCGCGAAGCGGCGCGGCTACAATAAAATCTAATCCGTTCGGCCTGATAACCAATGACTTTGCCAGCGTCGTTTGCTGGCTTAGTCAGATGGCTAGTAGTTCCATCAGCATGTCGAAGGCTGTCAAAGCTGTTCACGGTGACGTGACCGCGCTGCTTAATGCGGGAATATTGTCCAAGACCGACGACGGGATGATCGTCTTCCCCTACGATGCGATACATGTGGACTTCATGCTCAAGGCGGCTTGAGAAACAAACTCGAGCCGCCCCCTTAAATTGTGATGCGGGGTATTAACGGCAATAAATGAAACGGCCCGTGCAGTCAGGTCAAAGTGACGATTGCACGGGCCGGGTGGCTGCTGAATGACTGCTTAGTGGTTGCTGCCAAGTACCTTTCCATCGACGCTTTCGCCATATTTGCAATTTTCGTCGTGAAATTCTTTCTTGGCCTGTGCCACATCGCCCTTGGCACGCGGATCTTGCGGACGCTCATGTGACATGACGAAAGTGGCAACATCCCAGGCCTCCTGGTCGGTGAGCGTGCCGCTCTTGGAAAGCGGCATGTTGGCCTTGATGAAAGCGGCAGCGGTATTTATCCGGTGCATGCCTGCGCCCCAGTTGAACGATTCAGGTCCCCACAGCGGCGGGAACACGGATTTGCCATCGGCTTTTTTGCCTTCACCATTGGCGCCGTGGCAGACCTGGCAGCTTTCGGTGTAAACGGTTTTACCGCGCGCAGCATCGGGCGTAACGGCTGGTTTAGGCAATTCGGGATAACCCGCCCCCTTCAGTTTTGCGCCGACGGGCGCCCCGGTAGACATCCAGTATGAATAGCTTACCAAGGCAACCATCTCCGGGCTATCCGCCGCGGGCGCTTTGCCGTTCATGCTGTATTTGAAGCAGCCCTGTATTCTTTCTTCGTAGGTGTTGACCTTGTTGTTCTTGGCGCGATAGGCCGGGTAACGCACATACGCTCCCCATAATGGCGATGAATCGGCCTTGCTACCGGAAGCGAGGTGGCAGTTGACGCAGTTCATGCCGTTGCCAACATAGGGTTTGGCATAAGTCTGGGTATCTTCAAAAATATTTTTCCCCAGCCGTACGATTTTGCCGAATTCGTTATCTGGAATTTCGCTTTCGCCTGGCGGTGTGAATAGCGGTGCTTTGCTCTGGGCAGGTGCCGCAGTTTCGCCGGCAGTCGTCGTGCCTGAAATGGCAATCATGGCTAGAGCCACGGCGGTTGCGATAGTGTTCTTCATTTTTGATCTCCCTTCGTCAAGCGTTGGTTGGCAAAGAAGGCGGATACTGCCTCGACCTGGTCTGCGGATAACTTGTCAGCAACGGATTTCATTAAACCCACTAGGTCGTTGGCGCGGGTGCCGGATTTGAAGGCTGCAATCTGATTTGAAATATAGCTTGCGGACTGGCCGGAAATGGCCGGGAAGTTCGGTCCCATCCCTTTCCCTTCGGGGCCGTGGCATTGGAAGCAGGCGGGGATTTCATGGTTCCAATCGCCGCGAGTGGCAAGGATCTCGCCTTTGGTCAGCAATGCCGGATCTCCGCCTTCGGGCGTGGAAACGGGGATAGGCAATGCTGCATAGTATGCAGCGATCAGCGTGACATCTTTTTTGGACAGCGATTTTGCAATGGGTTGCATGACCGGGTTGCTGCGCTGGCCGGAACGGAAATTCAGCAACTGTTGCTCGATGTACGCGGCATCGAGGCCAGCCAGCCGGGGGAATCCGGCTGCGGCTGTGCCGCCACCATCCATACCATGGCATGTCTGGCAAGCCGGCGCGCCTTGCTTGTTGCCCTGCGTGGCGATGGTCTTGGCCGCATCGGCAGCATGGGCAAATATGGGTACGCATGTGATTGCTGCTAGTAAAATACGCTTCAAAATAGACTCCTTAAAAAATTGGTTGAATCCGCACATGTAACGCGATAAGCCCATGTATTTGCTGGCAAGGGTATGGGTCAGATAGACAAACGTAATATTAGTTCATTATCAAATGCTAATATATAAAGTTCGATATGGATAAAAAGACAAATATTTCGAGATTGGCCTTCTTGGGTATTGCGCGCCGCCCTGCATTGGAACGGCTGATAGCGAAAGGTGGCCCGGATTTCCGGGAAGGTCTGAAGGATTATTGATCCGGCACGAATAGAGTTTTCACCTCCGTTCGCCCTGAGCCTGTCGAACGGCTTCATACCTTATTCGTGCCGGATCAATAGGCCAATACGCTTTTCGGCCAATAACGAGGCGCAGGGTAAATTGCGCAGTACGGTCGCTTTCAGGCAGGTAAGGCGGTGTGCAAGTTAGAAGGGGCAAGCTCCTTTAGTGCTTCACAGTCAACTTGTGATTCCCCGCAGTCTTGCTGCGGGGATACGCCCGCTCCTTCCCCT
>JBDTPM010000167.1:0-1993 GCA_039932695.1 Gallionella sp.
CTGCGAAACTTCTGGCGTTGTACAACGCGACCAGCTGGTTGAGCTCGGCAGGCGATGGCACTTTGGCATTGGCTTTAGTGTTTTTCATAGTCAACGATAATAGCAGGCCAGGATTTGACTTCCAGGTGCAACAGTCAACAGCATTTTGGCATAACAGCCATGCTATTCGCCTCGCGCCTGCCACATCCCCCATAGCGCATCTTCGAGATTGTGTGCAAAGCGCGGTGCATCGAACAGCGGAGATGCCAACACTTGTTCGCGCAAGCCCGCTCGCAAAGCGGCCAAGCGCTCGAGATCGGAAGTGTATGCCACGGCTTTGGCCACATAGTCGTCTTTATCAACGGCGACCCAGTCCGGCAACCCGGCGTGATGAGCGACGCTCTTTGCCGTTAGCGAAAGGAATCTGTCGCCAAGCAGGGTTAGAACCGGCACGCCTATCCACAAGGCCTCAACGCTGGTGGTTACCCCGGGATAGGGAAAGGTGTCCAACGCGACATCGATTTTATTGTACTCGGACAGATGATCGGCGATGGAGCCCAGTTTTCCGCCCAGCAGCAGACGTTCCGGAGCAACACCCGATGCGGCAAAACGCTGGCGGGTCTGCTCGCGAACTTCCTCGTCATCCAGTTGGCTGGTCTTGAGATATAGACGCGAGTCCGGCACGGACAGCAGTATGCGTGCCCACAACTCCACCACGGCATCATTCATCTTGGTCAGGTTGTTGAAGCTCCCGAAAGTCACATACCCGTTTGCAAGCGCGGGGAGCGGAGCCACCTTAACGGGATAGGCTGGAGCGGAAAAGCACAAGTAGCTATCGGGCAGTCTCCACACCTTTTCCGAAAAATGAGCCTCATGCTCCGGAGGGATCGCCTGCGTATCACCGAGCACATAATCCATTTCACTCACCCCGGTCGTGCAGGGGAATCCCAGCCACGTGACCTGCACCGGGGCGGGTTTCCAGGCGAACACCGGCAGCCGGTTGAGGGCGGTATGTCCGGAGATATCCAGCAGGACATGCACGCCATCGGCATGGATCAAGCGTGCCGCATCCTCATCGCTCTTTCCAAATAGCGGCCTCCACGCGGAAAAAAGCGGGCGGATGCGCGCAGTGAGTTCATCTTCCCTGGGTTGTGTCGGATAGGCGATCAGCTCGATACGGGCCGGATCGAGTTGCGCCAACAACCCTTCCAGAAAATGTCCCACCGAATGTACTCGTAAATCGCCGGACACCAGTCCGACGCGCAGACGCCCGTGTTTCGCTGCGCACTGCCAGGCGGAGAAACGCCCGACAGCTTTTGCGGCAACGATCCGGCCATACTGGCGAGCCTGTTCCAGGCAATACTCGGGGGTATGACTGGATGAGTAATTAAGCACAAACAGCAAATTGCTGTGCGCCTCCGATAGATCGGGCTTTATCTCCAGTGCCGATCGATAGCTTGAGATCGCTGCATCGAGTTGGCCGATATCCTTCAGGAGGTTGCCAAGATTCCCGTGGGCCTTGAAATTCTGCGGGTTGATCTGCAGCGCGCGCCGATAGCTTGCCTCAGCTTCATTGAATTGGCTTAAATGTTGGAGGCAGCGGCCCAGATTGTTGTGTGCCTCGGCAAAATCGGCATTGAGCTCGACAGCACGGCGGCAACAAGTCAATGCCTCGTTCACCTGCCCAACCTCATAGAGTGCGGCACCCAGGTTGTTATGCGCCTGTGCAGAGTCAGGCTTGAGTTCGACCACACGGCGGTAACTTGCCACCATCTCATCCAGATGGCCAAGCCCATACAGCGCGGTACCCAGATTGAAATGCGCTTCGGCATCACCGGGCATAAATTCTGCTGTCTTCTGAAAAGCCGTCAGCGCATTCTTGCCCTGCTTCTGCAAGGCAGCCCCCAGCAGTTTCCAGGCGTAACCGGAATTCGGATACCGTCCGGCCAGTGCATGCGCGCGGCTTTCCACTTCCGCATATCGTTTGGTGTTGTACAAAGCGATAAGCTGATTG
>JBDTPM010000168.1:0-3124 GCA_039932695.1 Gallionella sp.
CCGGCATCGGCACCGGCATCGGCATGGCCGGGTTGGCCAGCGGGCTGATCATCACACTGGACAGATCCTTGCGCAGCAACTGCAATCCGTAGAAGGTGAAGAACACCTGAACCTCATAGCCCAAGGCGGCAGCGGTAGAAGCCAGGATGAATGGCGGATACGCCATATCCAGTGTGCCCTTGGTGGCGATGATAGCCATTTTTTTTGTAGTCATTTGTTCCCCTTAATAATGGTTTCGGTTTGCAGCTGAGTTATCCGTTAGCCCGACGTGTCGGGTTGAAACCCGACCTACTTTTTTTTCATGTAAAAGGTGTATTTGCCACTTGCCTCGTCTGTGGAAAGCAAGGTGTTGCCGGTTTGATCGGCGAACGCCTGCATATCCTTGACCGCGCCACAATCGGTCGCTACCAGCTTGAGCACTTGGCCGGAAGCCATATCGGCGAGTGCCTTTTTGGTCTTCAGGATGGGCAAAGGGCAGGACAATCCACTGGCATCAAATTCTTTATCAAAATTCATGATTACATCTCCTGCAAGTTATAAAATACCGCCAAATACCAGTTCCGGTATCACATCGAAGCAACGCTTAAGAAGCTGAGCGATTATAAGGATAACCAGCCAACCAGCGTCCATACCCACAAAGTGTTTGCGTGATAACCCGTTAGGGTTATTTTTCAAGCTGTGCCTTACAAATTCCAACTCTGCCAGCTTGGTTGTGCCGAGTCCACTCCCATTCCCGTGGCGGGAAAATGAGAGTGATATTACATCGACACTGCCTGAAACCCATTTAGAGCAACACATCCGCCAGGATATTTTTGAGCCAGTAATTGGCCAGTATACCCTCGCCTTCCGAACGCTTGCCCGAAACACCCCCGCCATCGGCCGCAATCATGGCTTGTTTTTCGGCGTTGTAGCGGTAAACATGAGCTACATGCACCGCTTCATTGTTACTGACCATGCTATAGCAGGTATTGGCAATAGCTGGGTTAGTATCCGGCTGCCGGCCCTGCATCAGTTCGATGATGGCCGCAACGCAAACCTTCGCCTGGGAAGAAGCCAGATGTCCGGATTTTGGAAGTGCCGCGGAAACCGAATCGCCGATGACATGGATGTTCTTGTGCACTTTGGATTCATAACTCAGGAAATCCACTGCGCACCAGCGATTGTCCACATTGACCACGCCCGCCAAGTTGGCTACGGCGCCGGCCTTCATCGGCGGGATGATATTCAACACATCCGCCTTTACGTCCTCGAACTCGGTTTTGATCATTTTAGCGGCCACATTCACCTGTTTCACCTCGGCGTCGGCGCGATATTCAACCATGCCGGGATAAAGTTCGTTCCAGGCCGCCGTAAAGAGTCCTTTCTTCGAAACGATATCGGGATTGGCATCCAGGATCAGCACTTTGGATTTGGGCTTGTTGTTTTTCAGATAGAACGCCACTTGGCAGGCGCGCTCGTATGGCCCCGGGGGACAGCGATACGGTGCCTTGGGAATGCTGATCGCAAAGACGCCACCGTCCGCCATGGACTCCAGTTGCTTCCTGAGCAATGTAGTCTGTGCACCGGCTTTCCATGCATGCGGGATGCGTTCCCCGGCCACTTCTGCGCTGAGTCCTTCGATGCGATCAAACATGAAATCGACCCCAGGCGCGATGATCAGCCGGTCATAACTGAGGTAGCCATCCGCAAGCATGACGGTTTGCTTTTGGGGATCAACAGCCGTCACTTCTCCCCGCACCAGTTCGATACCGTACTTGTTTTTCAAGGTATCGTAGTTTTGCGTAAGATCTGCAATGGTCCGGCTGCCGCCCAGCACGGTATTGCTCATCGGGCATGAAATGAATGTCGGGTTACGCTCGATCAGTACCACCTCGATCTTGTTTTCGCTCCACATGCGGATATATTTGGCCGCAGTTGCACCACCGAAACCACCACCTACAATGACTACGCGCTGTCCTTTTTTCTTGACGATCTCACTGGCAGATGTGGCACATCCCGGAAACACGCTTACCGCAATCCCTGCTGCGGTAAGTTTCAAAAAATCACGGCGATCTAATGACATGATGGACTCCTTAGAATTTTGGTTGTAATGGATACCCCGCAATATTCCTAACGACTCTGCGCAGCAAAGAAGTCTGCCAATTTCTCGAATTCTTCGTCGCTATAGCCCTTGGCATGATGATGCATCACCGTGGCAGGTCGGGCACCGGATTTAAAATCCTTCATTTGATTCACGAAAAGCGCCTTGTCCATCCCGGCAAGAGCAGGCGCCCCACCCACACTTTGTCCGTTGGTGCCGTGGCAGGCAGCGCAGGATGCGGCAAGGTTACGGGAATGCGCGTCGACCGCCGCATGAACGGCAACTGAAAACAACGACAAGCCAATGGCACATACGATGTTGCGTGTTTGGGACTGGATCAGTTTCATGACTCCTCCTTAAGTTGTTATCTAGAGAAATACCCACAAAACACCTACCGCACTTTACGCGGCATGAAAAACCCGGTTTCACATATCGTGGCGAGTTGAAATGAATCCTTCCAAACCCATTCCAACCGGACTTGATCATGAGCTTGATTTACTCCCATTCCAATACCGGGTAAACGAGTGCGACATTACGCCTATTGATGATATTGAACAACACCCATTTATCCTTTTCTGATTGGTTGGACTCATCTATCGCTTCATCCATGGACTTGCCTTGCTTGATGGCGGCACGCACGTCTTCGAGCAGCGTGGAAAGATAGCGATTCTCGTTATCAAGTGCGCTCTGCCAGTCTTTAGTTACCGGGCCATGACCCGGAATGGCGCGAACAGCCGGGATGCCGCGCAGTTGCATGATGACTTTCAACCAGCCCTTCAGGTCGCCATCAAAGGATGGGGTGCGCTCGATGAACAGCAGGTCGCCAGTCCATAACGTAGCCGTGGTGGTATCAAATATTGTGAGGTCGTTATTCGTGTGGGCAGTCGGATGCGCAGTCAGCTGCAGGCTGCGTCCGCCCAAGTCTATGGTTTGCATCCCCTTGATAGCCAGCGTGGGAGGGATCAGTTCAGTGCCGACCGCATCCGCACCCACCCAGATAGGCTGATTCCGCAGATAGGCATCCTTGCGCAGCGCCATCGCATC
>JBDTPM010000169.1:0-2346 GCA_039932695.1 Gallionella sp.
TTACGCGAGAACGGGTAGGTTGATGGCCATTCCAGCACATCTGCCAATGTTGCAGATAGATTAGTTGTTGCCGGGTTTGGCGCTACTTTGTTGACTTCGGTTTTTGCCGGTGGCGGTGTTTGCCCGGTGGGCTGGTAGCGCGCCGCCGCGAACACGGCGCCGGCCAGAATCAGACCTGCCAGAAGGTAGCGCATCAGGTTGCGGGGTTGTACGGCAGCATTGTGAAACACCTCACGCGCTGCCTGCTTGAGAGTCGCGCGATCGACCCGTTCCTTGCTTTGCGCGTAGGTACCCAGCAGCGCGCGGTCGCACAGCACGTTGATGACCCTGGGTATCCCTCTGCTCAAGCGATATAGACTACCCATCAATGCATCCGGAAACAACCGGTGCTGCGCGCCCGCAATCCCCAGGCGATGCAGCACATAGGCAGCGACTTCCCGCTTTTCGAGCGGCCCAAGGTGATAGCGCGCGATGATCCGTTGCGCGAGCTGGCGCAATTCCGGCCGTTCCAGCATCGCCGCCAGCTCGGGCTGGCCCAGCAGGATGATCTGCAAAAGTTTGCGCTGGTTGGTTTCCAGATTGGTGAGCAGCCGCAACTGCTCCAGCACGTCGGCGGAAAGGTTCTGCGCCTCGTCGATGATCAGCACCGTGTGCCTGCCCCTGGCATGCGCAGCCAGCAAATAATTATTGATACGATCGACGTACACCTTCACGCTGGTGTTGCCTTGCGGACATTCGATACCGTATTCCGCGCAGATGGTCGAGAGCAACTCTGCTACCGTCAGCTTGGGATTGAAGATGTAGGCCACATCGCAGGATGCAGGGATCTGTTCGAGCAGGCAGCGGCATACCGTGGTCTTGCCCGCACCCACTTCGCCGGTGAGCAACACGAATCCGCCGCCCGCATTCACGCCATACAGCAGATGCGCAAGCGCCTCCTGATGGCGCTGGCTCATGTAGAGATAGCGGGGATCAGGTGCGATTGAAAATGGCGCTTCGGCGAGGCCAAAGTAACTCAGGTACATGGGCGGTCAGTAAGTGAAATTATGGAAGTGGAAGTATTGCACCATTATAGCGGCAAGTCCCTCGCGTTCAATGTTTACGTCCGCCCGGCACTCGTTGCCAACCGCGATACGTTATGCACATCGTGGAGGCTGCACAGAGTAAAATCCGCCCTCATTCAAACAGCAAATCTCAAATGTCCATACAGTGGTATCCCGGTCATATGACCTCGGCGCGCCGGAAGGCAGCCGAAACGATGGAGTTCGTCGATGTCGTCATCGAGGTGCTGGATGCGCGCGCCCCGGAGGCGAGCAGCAATCCGGTGATCAGGGAATTGCGCGAGCACCGCCAGCGGCCGTGTTTGAAGATCCTCAACAAGGCAGATCTCGCCGATCCTGCGGTCACCCAGGCATGGCTCGATTTTTATAACCGCCAGACGGGCGTCAAGGCGGTCGCGCTGAGTTGCAAAAGCGCCAGCGATGCCGCCAGGGTGCCCAAGCTGTGCCAGCCGCTCGCCCCGCATCGCGACAGCACCCACAAGCCGTTGCGCATGATGATCATGGGCATCCCCAATGTCGGCAAGTCGACGCTGATGAACATGTTGCTCAAGCGCCACGTCGCCAATGTGGGCGATGAGCCGGCCGTGACCAAATCGCAGCAGTGTCACGCGCTGAACGAACGGATGACGCTCACCGATTCTCCCGGCCTGATGTGGCCGAAGATCGAGCATGTCAGCGATGGCCTGATGCTGGCCGCCATCCATGCGATCGGGCGCAACGCCGTCATCGACGAGGAGATCGCTTCATCTCTCGCCTCCATCCTGCTGGAGCGTTATCCTGGGCAACTTGCCGAGCGTTACGGGCTGGATTTGAAAGGACTGGATGGCGTGGGCGTGATCGAGATCATCGCAAGGAAGCGCGGCTGCCTGCTCAAAGGCAAGGGCGGTGAGCCGGACCTGGATAAAGCGGCGATGATATTTCTGACCGAATTCCGCGCCGGCAAGCTGGGACGCATCAGTCTGGAGACACCCGGGACGCGGGCGGCAATGCTCAGGGAACACGCGCCAGCTACTTCTTGAGTATATGAGCGGGATTATTTTGTTGATGTTGCTGCGGCTGTTTTGAACTTCCTGCCTGACAGCCTGTCTTCATCGGGCTGGTTCAGGATAGTTTATAGAGTCACAAAACAAGACTCATTGCCCCTGCTTGTTGTGGTGCTTCACTTCGCATGTATTAAACTGCATGGTAGAGTTGCATTCGATTCAGATTGTCCATTAGGCGGAATGTGCGCAAACCCCCTCTAACTCCCCCTTGTCAGGGGGAGAACCGAACCCGCTCCTCCCCT
>JBDTPM010000170.1:0-2063 GCA_039932695.1 Gallionella sp.
CCGCGAGATCGTGCAGATGGCGCGCGATGCGGGGGCGCGCAAGGTCTATTTTGCTTCTGCCGCGCCGCCAGTGCGCTACCCGAATGTGTATGGCATCGACATGCCCAGCCCTAAGGAATTGATCGCCACCGGGCGCAGCGATGAGGAGATTTGCCGCGAGATCGGTGCGGACCGCATCATCTACCAGGACTTGGTCGATCTGAAGGCCGCTGTGAGCAAGGCCAATCCGCATATCAACAGTTTCGATGCGTCATGCTTCGATGGGCGCTATATCACCGGCGACATCACTGCAGCGTACCTGAACCAGGTCGAGGCGCGGCGCAGCAAAGGCAAAGCCGGGCAGAGCGATGCCGCCAACCAGATGGCGCTGGATCTGGCGGAAGTCGGCGAATAATTTGACAGTGCAGTGTAACGGGTGCTAATTTGCGCTCTGCGCCGATTTGAGGATCAGCTTGCGGGCGCTTAATAAATACAGCTAAAGCGTGGGAAACCCGGTTTAGCGAATAGCTATCCGGGTTTTTGCATTCCAGGAGATCATCATGTCGGAACCATCCTACCAGCCGGAAACCCTTGCGGTGCGTGCCGGCTCGGTGCGCAGCCAGTTCGGCGAACACAGCGAGGCGCTGTTCCTGACGTCCAGCTTCGTGTTCGAGAATGCCGCGCAGGCAGCCGCGCGTTTCATCGGCGAGGAGCCGGGCAACATCTATTCGCGCTTCACCAACCCGACCGTCACGATGTTCGAGGAACGGCTCGCCGCGATGGAAGGTGCGGAGCAATGCATTGCCACCGCATCGGGCATGTCGGCGATCCTGGCGTGCGTGATGGGCGTGCTGAAGGCGGGCGATCATATCGTCGCCTCGCGCAGCCTGTTCGGCGCATCGGTGAATCTGTTCAACAACATCATCAGGAAATTCGGCGTCGAGACGACTTATGTTTCGGCGACGGATGTTGCCGAGTGGCAAGCTGCAGTGCGTCCCAACACCAGGCTGTTCTTCCTGGAAACTCCGTCCAATCCGCTCACCGAGATTTCCGACATTGCAGCGATCGCTGCCGTGGCGAAACATTGCGGCGCGCTGCTGGCAGTGGACAACTGTTTCTGCACGCCTATCCTGCAGCGCCCGCTTGAACTTGGCGCCGACATCGTGATCCATTCCGCGACCAAGTACATCGACGGTCAGGGGCGTGTGCTTGGTGGCGCGGTGCTGGGCAGCAGGAAGAATCTGGAAGGGGTATATCAGTTCCTGCGCACCGCGGGTCCGACGATGAGCGCGTTCAATGCATGGATATTCCTGAAGGGCATGGAGACGCTGAAACTGCGCATGGACGCGCACAGTGCAAATGCGCTGGAGCTGGCGCGCTGGCTGGAGGCGCAGCCCAATGTGGCACGGGTGTTCTATCCGGGACTGCCGTCGCACCCGCAACATGCGCTGGCAATGAAGCAACAGAAGACCGGCGGCGGCATCGTGTCGTTCGAAGTGAAGGGCGGAAAAGCAGCGGCATGGCGCGTGATCGACAGTACGCGGATGCTTTCCATCACCGCCAATCTGGGCGACACCAAGACCACGATCACGCATCCGGCCAGCACCACCCATGCGCGCAACACGCCGGAATCGCGCACGGCGGCTGGCATCACCGACGGGCTGATCCGCATCGCGGTGGGACTGGAAGCGGTGGTGGATATCCAGAATGATCTGGCGCCTGGGTTGGGTTAAACATAGATTTTGTTAGGGTTCAAACCCCTCCCAACCTCCCCTTGTCAGGGGAGGAGCCGGTTCTCTCCCCCTGGCAAGGGGTAGAGCTTGCGAGGGGGCATAGAGGGGGTTTTGAGAGATGGTGGATACACGCCTTCGGTGTTTTTCCACTCACGGATGAAGGTGGATAGATGGACATTCTCGCCGCACAAGTAGGTGGACTGCTCAAATCGCACGGCTTGATGCTGGCGACGGCTGAGTCCTGCACCGGCGGCGGTGTCGCGCAGGCGATCACCGAGGTGGCGGGCAGCTCTGCGTGGTTCGAGCGCGGCTTCGTCACCTATTCCAATCTGTCCAAGCAGCAGATGCTGG
>JBDTPM010000171.1:0-9267 GCA_039932695.1 Gallionella sp.
CAAGTCGCCGAAGAAACTGATGTAGCGTCCATCGGCCTGCTTTGCCAGCAACACTTGCGCCACCTTCGGTTTTGAGATCGCAGGCTCGGGCCGCACCGGTGCGCCGTCTTCGTCGCAAGCCTGGAAATAGCGGCCATCGAGTACGAAATGGGCCGGGTCTTCGCGTGCCAGCACAGTGTTCGGTTGGGTGCCGGCGGCGATCAGGACCGTGCGCGCAGCGACCTCTGTCTCCGCACCCGAGCTCCAGACACCTTCATCGCTGCGCTGCTGTGCCGACATCCGAACCGCACGCACGGCGCCGAACTCATCGACCTCGATACGGGTCGGATTGAGTCCCTCGGCAAAATGCATCCCTTCTTCCAGGGCCTTTTCGATCTCTTCATGGTTCAGCGTATACGCGGGGCTGTCGATCAGGCGTTTGCGATAGGCTATCGTGACGCCACCCCAGCTATGCAGCAATTCGACGATGCGCGGCTCGCGTCCGGTCGCAGCTGCGCTGTTGCGCTCGGCTTCGATGGCGCGCGCATGATTCAAAAACTCATCGGCGACCTGCCGCTCCTCGGGCGTCCAGCGCTCGCGCACTGCGGCCTCGCCTTTCTCGGCGACCAGTGTCTTGTAGCGATGCAGGAATTTCGCGACCTGAACCGGATAATAAGCCAGCGACTCCGTGGCGGTGTCTATCGCGGTGAGGCCACCGCCGATCACCACGACCGGCAAACGTATCTGCAGATTGGCGATGGAGCCGGCTTTTGCCGCACCGGTCAATTGCAGCGCCATCAAAAAATCCGAGGCGGTGCGTACCCCGCGCGCCAGGCCGTTGGGAATATCCAGCACGGTCGGGCGACCGGCACCGTTGGCCAGCGCGATGTGATCGAAACCGGCGGCGTATGCGGTGTCCACGGTCAGCGTCCCGCCGAAGCGCACGCCGCCGAGCATCGCGAACTGGCTGCGACGCTCCAGCAGCAGACGGATCAGCTTGAGGAAATTCTTGTCCCAGCGCACCGTGATGCCGTATTCGGCGACACCGCCAAAACCCGCCAGCACACGTTCATCGAGCGACTCATACAGTTCGGCGACAGCATGGACAGGGGCAAACGGCACACGATCGCCATTGGACGCGACACCGCCGATATGCGGTGGCAGCGGTTCTATCTTCAAACCATCGATGCCGACCACGGTATGCCCGTCGTTGATCAGATAATGGGCGAGCGTGAAACCGGCAGGTCCCATCCCGACGACCAGCACCCGGCGGCCGCTGGGCGCTTTCGGATACGGTCGCCGCAGATCCATCGGATTCCAGCGCGTCAGCAGACTGTAGATCTCGAAGCCCCATGGCAGCTCGAGCACATCCTTGAGCGTGCGCGTCTCCGCCTGCGGAATGTCGACCGGTTGTTGCTTCTGGTAGATGCAGGATTTCATGCAGTCGTTGCAGATACGATGCCCGGTCGCTGCCACCATCGGATTGTCGACCGTGATGATAGCCAGCGCCCCCAGCGCATGGCCCTCGGTCTTGACCTTGTGGAACTCGGAGATCTTCTCTTCGAGCGGACAACCGGCCAGCTTCACGCCGAAGATGTTTTTCTTGAAAGCTGCAAACCCTCCATCCGCGGGCGGTTTTTCCTTGAGGCCCTTGCAGCACGAGTCCTTGCCCTGCTCGTGACACCAGATGCAGTAATTGGCCTGGTCGAGCGCGCCAGTCAGATCGGTCCCGGCATCGGTCAGCGCGAATCCCCGGCGACGGCGCAATGCGTGAGCATCCCCGAGACGATAGGCGGAGATGCCATCGAGGTTAACGGTTGCCAGCGGAACCAGATGTTCGAAATCCAGCTTGGCCGGTGCCTTGAACAAGATGCCGCCATGATGGCGCTCCCGTCCGGCCTGGGTTTGCACTGCCCATGCCGCATAGCGCGCAGCGAGTTGCAATTCATCGGTGTGGGCGGTCTCGTCCGCCAGCCATTTGGTAACATGCCGTGCGTAAGAAAGTTCGCTGAACGGCGCCCCGATATGGGCCGTCAACTCGACCTCGATCGCCGGGCCGTCTATCGTTGCGGCTTCTTCCGGTTTTATTTTCGCCAGCGCTCTGCGCTGCACGAACAGGCGTTTGCAACTGTATAGCGGCGCCAGCTCATGATGGCGCTCGGCCAATGCCCGCACTTGCGTTTCGATGCCGAACAGTCGGGCTAAAAAATCCTCGAGATGAGGCGCCAGCGAGATCAACAGTTCCGATTCAGCCTTGTCGGAAATTTCATCTGCGGATAACCGGGCGGCAACAAGCTGATCGCGTAACGCTGCATCGCCTGCACCCAGAAAATCGAGGAACGCGGCATCGATGCGGACGAGTCCCTCCCGGTCATAAAGTTCGCTGAACGAAAATCCAAAACCCAGACTCAAGCTCTGGTGAAGTGTAGAGTCATATTGAGCGTTCAGCATAGTTGGTGCGTCTCCCGAATTTCCAGCGAGTTGTCGTGTATCACTCTATGCAGCATGTTGTCGCCTGAGCATTTCACCAGTAGGCGTACGCGTAAGTCAACCCGAGGATCACATTCAGGTCGGAATTTCTCTTGCCCGCTTCGGGAGAACTGTTGATGCGATAATCGACTTCGAAATTGGCGGAGATGCTGTCGCGGAGCGGGACGCGAAGACCTTGCTCCGTCCGCAGAACTACCGAATGGTCGCTAATATTGTAGTACCCTTCCTGGCGATGGAACAGCTTGAGCCGCTTCGGCACGGCTTCCCAATCGAGTCCTGCCGCCCAGCGTCCCGCCGCAGTACGCTTGTCCTCGCCGACCATCACGTCCTCGTTGAAGAAGGAAACACCTGCCTCGGCGAAGAGGCTGCGCTGCCTGGTGTCGAAGAACTGGTACCCCATGCCGAGACCCTCGGTGTTGCGGAGATTAAGGTTGGCGAAGGTGTCTTGTTCGGTGAGAGACTGGGCGTAGGAGTAAACCTTCTCCCGGGCAAAGAAGTCGTACTTCAGGCTCGCCGAGGAATTGCGGGCGGTCACCACCCCGTTGGCCTCGCCGTAATTGTGCTTCGCATCGACGGTGAAGCGGTGCTTCCGTGTCCTTACCTGGAACCGGGTTGCGACATTCAGTGCCCTGGTGTCGGTGTTGCCGCTATTGAGGCTGCCACCGAGATTGAATATCCCGGAGTAGGTTGACGGATTGACCGACAGGAGTTGATTCAATGGCATCGGAGACGATTTGCCGAGGAGCGTACTGTCGATCTGAACCATTCCACTCTCCGGGCAGCCGATCCTGCCGATGAGAAATTCGTTGCCCTTGAATTCCGCAGGCAGGTTGCGCTCGGAGGTGATGCAGTCCACCTCTTCCCAGGAGATGCCGAGCGTCTCCTCTGCATAGTCTGCCTTGAAAATGAGCAGTTCATTTTCCATCCTGACGATTTCGCCGGTGATCCGATCGCCGTTCTTCATCCGGAGTTCGTCGGCTGCCGCAGAGTGCATCGAAAGTGCAAGCAGTAACACTCCGAAACAGCCCAGCAGGATGGGCGCGGCATGCTCACGCGGATGCAGAGTTTCATGACATATCGTGGGCAACGAGTTGCCCACCCTGCTGATCTGGTAGGGCGGATGCCCCTCGCGGGCGATCCGCCGCATGTTCCCAACCATCACATCCGGCGGAACCGCCATGCGTTCCGCCCTACGCGGGCTGCAAAATTCTGGCGTGATCACCAGGGAATCACCTGACCGTCATAAGAGAAGAATCTGCCCGAGTCAGCTATCGTAAGTTCGCCGATCAACTGCCGCATCCCCGATACGCTTTGCTCGGTGGAGATCATTGCGTTTGGCCCGCCCATATCGGTCTTGACCCAGCCCGGATGGAATACGACCGCAGTGATGCCAAGCGGCTTCAGGTCGATCGCAAGACTTTTCACGACCATATTCACCGCCGCTTTGCTGGAGCGGTAAAGATAATTTCCGCCGCTGCTATTGTCCGCGATGCTGCCCATTTTGCTGGTGATCGTCACGATGGTCTTTTGCTCGCCGCGCGCAATCTGTGTGGCGAAGGTCTCGGCCATCTTGAGCGGCGCCATGGTATTGATGAGAAAAGCCTGCACCCATTCCGCATAATCGGTATGGCCAAACCCGCTTTTATCGGAATCGGGATAGATGCCGGCGTTGTTGATCAGCAGGTCTATGGATACTTCGGCAAGATCCTGCGCCAGGCGTTCGATCTGAACATGATCTGCAACATCAAGTGCATGGACTTTTATCAGTTCGGGATATTGGTCCGCCAGTCTGTTGAGCTCATCCGATCTTTCGGGATAGCGGCTGCAAGCCAGAACACACCAGCCCTCCGCAGCATACTGCCGGGAGAACTCCAGTCCGATCCCGCGGTTGGCTCCGGTAATCAATGTGGTTTTCATTGTTTTCCTCTTTTATGGATGCGCCCGGATATTTTGCTCCGGAACATCAACTGCAATATCAACACACCAAGCATACCTCAAACACCGCTTTGAACCACCCCGGATTTTGCACAGCCGGCGTTTACATTGCCCACCATTTTACTGCGATACTTTGTTATGATTCCCGACCGAAACAATTTTAAACAATGACCCAACCCCAACCTGAAAATACGATCATGACGATAAAATCCTTTCATCCTCCGCTTCGCACCCTGATGGGCCCGGGCCCGTCCGATGTCGATCCACGCATCCTCGAGGCAATGTCGCGCCCCACGATCGGCCATCTCGACCCGATGTTCGTCGCGATGATGGACGAGATGAAGGCGTTGTTGCAGTACGCCTTCCAGACCAAAAACCCGCTCACGCTGCCGATCTCCGCGCCCGGCTCGGCCGGCATGGAAATGTGCTTCGTGAATCTGGTCGAGCCCGGCGACAAGGTGATCGTGTGCCAGAACGGGGTTTTCGGCGGACGCATGAAAGAAAACGTTGAGCGCTGCGGCGCAACGCCCATCATGGTGGAAGACACCTGGGGCACAGCGGTAGACCCGAACAAACTGGAACAGGCGCTGAAAAACAATCCCGACGCGAAAGTGGTCGCCTTCGTTCACGCGGAAACCTCCACCGGCGCACTGTCTGATGTCAAGACTTTGGTCGAGATCGCGCACCGCCATGGCAGCCTCGCCATCGTGGATGCCGTCACCTCGCTGGGCGGCTCGCCGCTCAAAGTGGATGAGTGGAACGTGGACGCTATCTATTCCGGCTCGCAAAAATGCCTGTCCTGCACGCCGGGATTGTCACCGGTGAGCTTCAACGAACGCGCGGTGGAGAAGATCAAGGCACGCAAAACCAAGGTGCAGAGCTGGTTCCTCGATCTGAATCTGGTGATGGGCTACTGGGGCAGCGGCAAGCGCGCCTACCACCACACCGCGCCGATCAACGCACTGTATGGCTTGCATGAAGCGCTGGTGATCCTGCAGGACGAGGGGCTGGAAAAAGCCTGGGCACGCCATGATCGCAATCACCAGGCGCTGAAGGCGGGTTTCGAGGCGATGGGTTTGCGCTTCGTCGTGAAGGAAGGCGATCGCCTGCCGCAGTTGAATTCGATCTACATTCCGGATGGCGTGGACGATGCTGCCGTGCGCACCGCTCTGCTCAAGGACTACAACCTGGAGATCGGCGCCGGACTGGGTGTGATGGCCGGCAAGATCTGGCGGGTCGGCCTGATGGGCTTTGCCAGCAACCCCACCAACGTGCTGTTCTGCCTGAGCGCGCTGGAAGAAACGCTGGGACGACTCAATGCACCGATCAAACGCGGTCTGGCGATCAGCGCCGCGCACAAGGTGCTGGGTTGATCGGCCAGCGTCATCGCACCGTAAATGCTGTCATCATCAACAGGGAGATAACATGTCCAACATCGAATCCGTATTGAATGAAAAGCGCGTCTTCGAACCATCGGCTCAATTCGTAAAACAGGCCAATGTGTCCGGTATGGCCGGCTACAAGGCATTGAGCGATGCAGCAGCGAAAGATTACGAGGGCTTCTGGGGCAAGCTGGCGCGCGAGACTTTGCAATGGAAGAAGCCATTCACCAAGACACTGGACAAGAGCAAGGCTCCATTCTTCAAATGGTTCGAGGACGGCGAACTGAACGTCTCCTACAACTGCCTGGACAAGCACCTCACCACCCAGCCGGACAAGATCGCAATCATTTTCGAAGCCGACGACGGCAAGGTGACGAAAATCAATTACCGCGATCTGCACGCACGGGTGTGCCAATTCGCCAACGGACTGAAGTTACGTGGCATCAAGAAAGGCGACCGCGTCATCATCTATCTGCCGATGAGCATCGAGGCGGTGGTGGCGATGCAGGCCTGCGCCCGCATCGGCGCGATCCATTCGGTGGTGTTCGGCGGCTTCTCCGCCAAGAGCCTGCACGAGCGCATCACCGATGCGCAGGCCTGCGCCGTGATCACCGCCGACGCGCAGATGCGCGGCGGCAAACTCATGCCGTTGAAATCCATCGTGGACGAAGCGCTCGCGCTGGAAGGCTGTGAGGTCGTGAAAAACGTCGTTGTCTACCGCCGCGCCGGAAGCGAGACACAATTCAAAGCCGGGCGCGATGTGTGGTGGCATGACATCTCCACCAATCAGCCCGGCACCTGCGAACCGGAATGGGTCGGTGCGGAACATCCGCTGTTCATCCTTTACACTTCAGGCTCCACCGGCAAACCCAAGGGCGTGCAACATTCCAGCGGCGGCTATCTGCTCGGCACGATGCTGACGATGCAATGGGTGTTCGACTACAAGCCTTCCGACGTGTTCTGGTGTACCGCCGACGTGGGCTGGGTCACCGGACACAGCTATGTCACCTACGGCCCGCTGGCGGTGGGCGCGACGCAATTGATGTACGAAGGGATACCGACTTATCCCGATGCCGGACGGTTCTGGAAGATGATCCAGGATCACAAGGTCACCACTTTCTACACCGCGCCGACCGCGATACGTTCGCTGATCAAACTCGGCGATGATCTGCCAAAAAAATATGATCTTTCCTCGTTGCGCCTGCTCGGCACGGTCGGTGAGCCGATCAACCCGGAGGCGTGGATGTGGTACTACGAGACCGTCGGCCAGTCGCGCTGCCCGATCGTGGACACATGGTGGCAGACCGAGACCGGTTGCCACATGATCGCGCCGTTGCCCGGCGCAGTGCCCACCAAACCCGGTTCCTGCACCCTGCCCATCCCCGGTATCCAGGTCGCGGTGGTGGACGAGACCGGCGCAGAGGTCGGCAAACAACATGGCGGCTCGCTGGTCATCACCAAACCTTTCCCGTCGCAGATCCGCACCATCTGGGGCGACCCGGAACGCTTCAAGAAAAACTACTTCCCCGAAGAGATGCGCGGCTATTACCTCGCCGGCGATTCCGCTCATCGCGACGAAGACGGCTACATCTGGATCATGGGACGCAACGACGATGTCCTGAAAGTCTCCGGCCACCGCCTCGGCACGATGGAGATCGAATCGGCGCTGGTCGCCAGCCCTCTGGTCGCGGAAGCCGCAGTGGTCGGTCGCCCGCATGACATCAAAGGCGAAGCCATCGTCGCTTTCGTGGTGCTGAAAGGCGCACGCCCATCCGACGCGGCCAAAGCAAAAGAGACCGTCGAGACACTGCGCAACTGGGTAGCCAAGGAGATCGGCCCGATCGCCAAACCCGATGAGATCCGTTTCGGTGACAACCTGCCCAAGACACGTTCCGGAAAGATCATGCGCCGCTTGCTTCGAGCGATCGCGACCGGCGAGGAGATCACCCAGGATGTTTCTACATTGGAAAACCCGGCTATATTGGAACAGTTGAAGAACCCGATACGCTGAACCCAACCCACCCAAACCCTCCCTTGTCATAACCAGCGACTTGGCTATCGTCCTTTGATAGCCTAGTCGAATGGCTAGTTGTTCCATCAGGGAGGGAGCAGGTGGAACCACAACGCTCCGGGTTTCGGCGCAGGCTCATATCGGCATAGCCGATGTGAAACCGCGTAGCGGTGGCAGTAACCAAAACCCGGCTATATTGGAACAGTTGAAAAACCCGGTGCGCTGACCGTCCGCCAGATTGGTAGGGCGGAAGCCCCAAAGGGGCGTTCCGCCGCAAGTCAGAAGCGTTTCTCATCACCGAAAAACCAAGCGGCGGAACCGCGATGCGTTCCGCCCTACGCGGGTTCCCCAACCCTGTCAATTCCACATGCGACTCGTCGCATAGTGGATTGCGTACTTTTAGTGCTCCCTTGTCATAACCAGCGACTTGGCTATCTTTGAACGACAAACCCCTCCCATCCTCCCCTTATCAGGGGAGGGGCGACTCTCCCTTGTCATAACCAGCGACTTGGCTATCGTCCTTTTGATAGCCTAGTCGAATGGCTAGTTGTTCCATCAGTGATGGATGAGTTATCCACAGCCTTCTACCCTTGCTCCCCTACCACCCGTCCCCTGTCCCTTGCCATTTGTCATGTGCAGGCTGTTTTAGATTGACCCGGGCGCGGCTGTTCGACTACCATTGGGTCGGATTTTGTTCAGGAAGGATTCCCGTGTCATTGATTCGACAGATTTTTTCAGTTCTGATTGCGGTTAGCGCAGTTGCCTTGCCGAGCCTTGCTCACGCGTCCGAAGAACTTGTGGCCGGGCACCCGGATGAGATACTCGCACTCAATTCTCCGCTGACCAATACGGCTGAGCCCGCAAACGAACCAGAATTCCTTCCCTCGGCACGCGACATCAGGATCGAGCTTCTGCCGCTGGCGCCGGCAATTCAGGAAACTCAAGAAGCCTCGAAATCCGGCCCGGCCAAATCCGATCTGACCAATTCTGATCCGGCAGCGCGCGACCTGTGGGCGCGCATACGCAATGGATTCTCGCTGCATGAAGTGAACTCCAAACTCGTTGCCAAGCACGAGAAATGGTACGCAAACCATCCCGATTACGTAGACCGCATGACTGAGCGGGCACGCCGCTACCTTTTTTACATCACCGAAGAAGTTGAACGCCGCGGCATGCCCGCCGAGATCGCGCTGCTGCCGATGGTCGAAAGCGCCTTCAATCCGGGCGCATATTCTGTCAGCCGCGCTTCCGGCATCTGGCAATTCATCCCTTCCACCGGCAGAAAATTCGGCATGGAACAGAACTGGTGGTATGACGGCCGCCGCGATGTCATCAACGCGACCAGCGGCGCGCTCGACTACCTGCAAAAACTGCACGACATGTTCGGCAACTGGGAACTGGCACTGGCCGCATACAATTGCGGCGAAGGCGCAGTACAACGCGCGCAGGCTCACAACCGCAAGCGCGGCC
>JBDTPM010000172.1:0-1856 GCA_039932695.1 Gallionella sp.
GGTGTTAACAAACGTACCGGAAGTTTCCGTGAACGGCGCGATAGGCAATAGCACATCGGCGTATTCAGTCGCGTGGTGTTTGTAGGCTGATAACGCCACCACCATATCGGCGGCGCACATCGCAGTCATCGCCAGTTGCGGATCATGCATATCCAGTTCCGGCTCGACATTCAGCAGAATGTAGGCCTTGCGCGGTGATGCCAGCATTTGCGCGGCATTCATGCCCTTCGCGCCAGATGGTACTGCCCCGGCCAGATATCCGCCGACACTATTCGCCGCTTCACCCAGGAAGCCGAACTTCGCAGCGCACAAAGCGGCGATCTGCTCGGCCAGCAAAGCGATCTGTACAGCTTGCGGATGTTGTTGCGCGAAATTACCCAGCAGGACTGCGGCACGCTCACCGCTCGCCAGACTGTGCGCGATGGCTCGCGCTTGTGCGGAAGGTTGCACAGATTCGACGGCTTTCTGCACCTCTGCGGAAAGAGCGGCCGATTTTTCAGCGGCGATCGCTTTGAGGATTTGCGCCAGCGTATTCACCAGCTCGCTGGGCGCAACGATGGATTTGTTCGCCACCGGCATCAGCAAGGCATCATCGGCAGAATGCACGATGTTGGCCTGCGCGCCCTTCTTGACTGCCTGGCGTACACGCTGTGCCAGCAGAGGGTGATCCTTGCGCAGGAAGCTGCCGACGATCAGGAAACGGTCGCGCGTATTGATCTCCACGATCGGCATACCCAACCAGGGAGTGCCAGAACGCTTGCCATCAGCACTGAAATCAGATTGGCGCAAACGGGAGTCGATGTTATTGCTGCCCAAGCCGTGCATCAGCTTTTGCAGCAGGTACAGCTCTTCCAGCGTGCTGTGCGGGGTCGCCAGCGCGGCGATCTGGTCCGCGCCGGCAGTGCTGATGATCTGGCGCAAACCGTTCGCCACATACTCCAGCGCGGCCTGCCATTCGACTTCGATCCACTTGCCGTCCTGCTTTAACATCGGCTTGGTCAGACGTTCCGGTGCGTTCAGTCCCTCATAGCTGAACCTGTCCTTGTCCGATAACCAGCATTCGTTGATGGCTTCGTTCTCCAGCGGCAGGACACGCATGACTTTGTTGTCCTTCACCTGCACTACCAGATTGGAACCCAGGCCATCGTGCGGGCTGACCGACTTGCGCTGCGACAACTCCCAGTTGCGTGCGGTGTAACGGAACGGCTTGCTGGTCAGCGCCCCTACCGGACACAGATCGATCATGTTGCCGGACAATTCGGAATCCACCGAGCTGTTCACAAAGCTCAAGATTTCGGCATGCTCGCCGCGGAACGCCATACCCAGTTCCATCACCCCTGCGATCTCCTGCCCGAAGCGCACGCAGCGGGTGCATTGGATGCAGCGGCTCATCTCTTCGGTGGAGATCAGCTGACCGATGTCCTTGTGCATCACGATGCGCTTTTCTTCGGTGTAGCGCGAAGCGCCGCCGCCATAACCCACCGCCAGATCCTGCAACTGGCATTCGCCGCCCTGATCGCAAATCGGGCAATCGAGCGGATGGTTGATCAGCAAGAACTCCATCACACCTTGCTGTGCCTTGACTGCCATTTCGGAATGCGTGCGCACTTTCATGCCCTCCGCAGCCGGGGTCGCGCAGGCAGGCATCGGCTTGGGAGCCTTCTCGATTTCAACCAGGCACATGCGACAATTGGCCGCGATGGACAATTTCTTGTGGTAGCAGAAATGCGGGATATAGATGCCGAGCTTGTTCGCCGCATCCATCACGGTGGAACCGCGTTCGGTCTCGACCGGCCTGCCATCAATTTCAATATTGATAATTAGGGAACCTCTAAAAATCCAGATTTCATCCCAAC
>JBDTPM010000173.1:0-8089 GCA_039932695.1 Gallionella sp.
CGCGACGACCGCTCATGCGCTGGATGATCTCCTTGTCAGCCACTTCGATCTCTATGACGAAATCGATCTGGATGCCGGCATCTTTTATCGCCTGAGCCTGCGGGATGGTGCGCGGAAAACCGTCGAAAAAGAACCCGTGGGCACAGTCCGGGTCTTTGATGCGTTCTTTCACAAGACCGATGATGATATCGTCGGAGATCAGGTTGCCTGCATCCATCACTTTTTTGGCCGCTATCCCGAGCGGGGTGCCCGCCTTGGCCGCTGCACGCAGTATGTCCCCGGTGGAGATTTGCGGGATGTTGAATCTTTCCCTGATGTAATTCGCCTGTGTGCCTTTGCCTGCACCCGGTGGACCTAGCAGTATCAACCTCATTGTTGTTCCCTATCTAAAAATACGTGAAAAGTGAAAAGTGCAGTAGTGAAACGTGAAAGGTGAAAAGTGAAACGTAACCCTCCCGGCAGGGAGGGTGGCGCACAGCGCCGGGTGGGCATCACCTTTCACGTTTCACTTTTCACCGCTTCAAACATCTCTCTCGCTGCCCGCAAATCTTCCTCCGTATCCACGCCGCCGGGTGGTGCCTGCTCGGCGATGAACACACCGATCTTGTAGCCGTGAAACAGCGCGCGTAACTGTTCGAGAGCTTCGAACTGTTCGATCAACGCCGGTGCAAGCTGACCATAGGCACGCAGAAAGCCGGCGCGATAAGCGTAGATGCCGATGTGGCGCAGCACCGGCAGGCCAGCGGGCAGAGGTTGTTGCTGTGCAAATGAATCGCGCGGCCAGGGGATCGGCGCGCGGCTGAAATACAGCGCGTTGCCATTCTTATCCAGCACCGTCTTGACGATGTTCGGATTGCGCATCGCTGACTCATCGTGGATCTCGTGGCAGGCCGTGGCGATCGCGCATTCCGGGTGGTCGTGCAGGTGTTGGGCAACGGCGCGTATCAATTCGGGTGGGATCAGCGGTTCGTCGCCCTGCACATTGACCACGATGGTGTCGTCTGACCAGCCCTGTTTCTCTACCACTTCGGCGATGCGATCGGTGCCGCTGGCGTGACTTTCCCTGGTCAGGCAGGCCTTGAATCCATGTTCGTGCACCACGTTGGCGATCGCATGATGGTCGGTCGCGATCCAGATCTGTTGCGCTCCGCTTTGTGCCGCCTGTTCCGCGACCCTCACCACCATCGGCTTCCCGGCGATAGGCAGCAGCGGCTTGCCGGGCAATCGGGTCGAAGCGTGGCGTGCCGGGATGACGACGTGAAAGGCGACCCCAACCCCAACCCCAACCCCCCTAGCCCCCCTTATCAGGGGGGGATGTCCGCGCCCCTCCCATGACAAGGGGAGGTTGGGAGGGGTTGATTTTTTCACTTCAAACCTTTTCGACTTCTTCGGCACTGAGCTTGCGCGCTTCGTCGGCCAGCATCACCGGAATGCCGTCTTCTATCTTGTAGGCCAACCGGTCTGCCTTGCAGATCAATTCCTGCGCGGCCTTCTGATAGACCAGCGGGGATTTGCACAACGGGCAAACCAGGATATCAAGCAGTTTGGCGTCCATGAGATTTGATCTTTCGCAGAATGAGGTCGGTCAGGGCGGAGTCGATTTGAGCATCCACTCGCAATACCCAGTATCGGGCATCGGCGAATGTGGCGCATTTTACAGCATCTTTTTCGGTCAGGAGTATCGCATCGCAATCGGCAAAGGCAAGGTCGGTCGCGGAGTAGGGATGGTGGTCGGGAAATGCGTGCGGCGTGAAAGGGATGCCCAATGCCGTCAGATGCTGGAAATAGCGTTGCGGATGGCCGATGCCGGCCACGGCATGATTGCCCTGTTTGTGAAAATCCTGGGCAGTGGCCGTCGTGCCGGGGTCGAGCAGGCTATAAAAAACCGCTCCGGTTAGGCGCATCGCATATTGCCCCGTGGCAGCGGTGCCACCGTCAAATTGAAACTCGCATAGCGATTCGTTTGCCCCCTCTCCCCGGGATTGAAGATTTCCTTTCTCGTTTGCCTGGCTTCGCCCCCCTCGCTTCGCTCTCCCCGCAAGCGGGAGAGGATTGAGGTGAGGGGCTCTTTGTGGGAGAGGCTTGGCCTGTCCTGAGCTTGTCGAAGGAGGGAGAGGGGAACGGGCTTGCACGTTCACTACCACCGCGTCCACCGTTCGCAGGCGCGACGCGGGCTCGCGTAGTGGGCCGGCGGGAAGCAGCCAGCCATTGCCAAAGCCGCGCACACCATCGATGACTGCGATCTCGACATCGCGCCGCATCCGGTAATGCTGCAAACCGTCATCGCACAGCACGACATCGCATTGCGGGTGGGCTTGCAGCGCCGAGCGGGCAGTTGCGACGCGATCCGTGCCCACCCAAACCGGACAGAGCTTGCGCCTCGCCATCAGCAAAGGCTCGTCGCCTGCATGGAGCGCGGTCATGCCCGGGTCAACGCGCTGTGGATATTGTGAGGTGCCTTTGTAGCCGCGACTGATGATGAGCGGATGCCAGCCGTGCGCTATCAGCTGTTGCGCAACTGCAAGCGTGAGCGGTGTCTTGCCGGTCCCACCGACCGTGATGTTGCCGACCACGATCACCGGTACGGCAAGGCTGTGGCTGGGCAGGATGTGGAGACGGTAAAGCGCGCGGCGCAACGCAGCCAAAACGCCAAACACCAGGCTGATCGGAAATAGAATCAAATGAAGCGGGGTGATGCGGTACCAGTGGTGTTGCAGCCAGTGCACTTTATGGGCACCCGCTATTTCAGCTGGGTCTGCGTGGTGAAGGTGATACGCCCGTATCCCGCCCGCCTCGCCGCTTCCATGACATTGATGACGGACTGGTGTGGAGCTTTGGCGTCTGCATTGATGATGATGGTCGGGTCGGTCTGATCTCCGGCGGCATTTTTAAGCGATGCGACCAATGACTCTATACCGGTGTATGCGACCCCATGATTGTTGACCGCATAATGTTCCGAGGCATCCACCGCGACATTGATGGATTTTCCGAGTGCAGCGACAGTTTCGCCGCTGGCTTGCGGCAGGTTGATCTGCAACTCTGAATACTTGGCGTAGCTGGTGGTCACCATCATGAAGATCAGGATCACCAGCAGCACATCTATCATCGGGATCAGGTTGATCTCCGGCTCATCGCGGCTGCGCCTGCGCTGGAAGTTCATCGCCGGCTAGCCCTTGCGTTGACCATGCACGACTTCCACCAGCTTGATCGCCTGCTGTTCCATCTCTATCGTCAGGCTATCCACTTGAGCACGGAAATGGCGGTAGAAGATCATGCTGGGGATCGCCACGATCAGACCGAAGGCGGTGTTGTAGAGGGCCACCGAGATGCCATGCGCAAGTATCGCCGGCGAATTGCCCGCCGCTGATTGTGAACCGAAGATCTCGATCATGCCGACCACGGTGCCGAACAGCCCCAGTAGCGGACTGATCGAGGCGATCGTGCCGATGCTGGTGAGGAAGCGTTCCATGTCGCGCCTGACTGCACGTCCCGCCTCTTCGATGGATTCCTTGAGCACCTCGTGAGAGCCGTTGATGTTCTTGAGTCCTGCGGCAAAGATGCGCCCCAGCGGCGAACTGGCGGCAAGCTTGACCAGCATGCTATCGCTGACGCCGTGTTGCTTGAGTTCCTTGACGACCTCGCCCAGCAGAGCAGGGGGAGCGATCCGCTGGCTGCGCAAATACATCAGGCGTTCAACGATCAGGCCGACCGCGATGATGGATGCCAGGATCAAAAACCAGATCGGCCAGCCGGCCGCTTCAACGATTGCAAACACGCGGATTCTCCAAATGTGCTTAAATTAGGAACCCCTGAACAAGCCCTGCACGAGTGCGGTTCATGCAGGATTTGTTGAGAGGTTCCGAGGTTGCAACTGTAGCGTGTTGCTCCGAGTTGAGCAACATTTCTCATGAATCGCTTCAGCAATATTTCGCTAAGCTACCATTTGAAAAGAGTATTTCAGTTTACTCACAAAACCTGTGGATATCTTTGTGGATGATTCCTGTGGATGGCACTTTAAAGTGGCGTAGCGTAAGGATTTTGCTTATGCCGCTCATTTTTTAAATGGCAGCAATATCAAGTAAAAACAACATGTTATCGTAAGTGTTGAGTTCGGTTGCGAGGTGAGTTGGTGAAAAGCGGCGAATTTGCTTGGAGTGTGGATTATTTCGGGTTGTCAATATGGAATTGAACTTTTTTTCAGAAGAAAAGTCGCGCGTTTTTCGGGTCGCGGAACTCAACTTTGCAATCAAGCAGTTGCTGGAAAGCAACGTCCCTTTGTTGTGGGTGCGAGGTGAAATCTCCAATCTGGTGAGAGCCGCTTCCGGCCATTTTTATTTTTCTCTGAAGGATGATCAAGCGCAAGTTCGCTGCGTGATGTTCCGGCACAAAAACCAGTTGCTGAAAGAGGCTATCGCCAACGGCCAGCAGGTCGAAGTATTAGCGGTCGCTACTTTATACGAACAGCGCGGCGACTTCCAGTTGACTGTGGAGCAGATGCGCCCGGCAGGATTGGGCGTACTGTATGAACAATTCGCCAGGCTGAAACAATTGCTGGAAAGCCAGGGCTTGTTCGCCACCGAGCGCAAGCGTGCCTTGCCCGCCTTCCCCAACAGCATCGGCATCGTCACCTCGCCGCAGGCCGCCGCGTTGCGCGATGTGCTCACCACCTTGAGGTTGCGGCTGCCCAGCGTGCCGGTGGTGCTGTATCCCACGCCGGTACAAGGGACAGGCGGCGCGGAGAAGATCGCGCAGGCCATCGCGGTAGCCAACCGGCGTGCGGAATGCGACGTGCTGATTCTGTGCCGCGGCGGCGGCAGCATCGAAGACCTGTGGGCGTTCAACGAAGAAGTCGTCGCACGCGCGATCGCCGCCAGCAAAATCCCCATCGTCAGCGGGGTCGGACACGAAACCGACTTCACGATCGCCGATTTCGTCGCCGACGAACGCGCCCCGACCCCGACCGCAGCCGCGCAGCGCGTAGCCCCGGACCGCCATGCCTTGCTCAGAAGCTTGCGCGACACGGCGCAACACCTGCAACGAGCGCAGCGCAACCGTTTGCAGAACGCGATGCAGACGGTGGACTATCTGCAACGCAGGCTGGTGCATCCTGCACAGCAACTGCAACGCCGGACTCAACAATTGGACCAACTTCAGCAGCGCATGCAGCGCGCCTTTGCCTATCGCCAGCAGCACCAGCATTGGCAGTGGCAATCGCTGGCGCAACGGTTGCGCGCCGCGAGCAGCGATTTCGCCCGCCTGCACGACCAGCAGGCCAATCTGGCGCAGCGTCTGGTCAAGTCTATGCGCACGATACAAACGCAACGGATCGGACGAGTGGATAATGCCGCGCAGCATTTGATAATGCTCGACCCGACGAATGTCTTGGCTCGAGGTTATAGCTTGGTGCAGGATGCAAGTGGTGGGGTGGTGTCGGATGCGGGGAGGTTGGAGGTGGGTGCGAAGTTGCGCATTACGTTTGCTAAGGGGTGGGCGCGGACTGAGGTGAAGGAGTTGGGTGGGAAGTAAGCAGCCCCGGTCAGGCAAAGGCAGCCAACTTTTAGCAGTATTGGTTGTCATGTCATGTACAATACCTTGCACAATATTTGTATAGCGTGAGGTGGATATGGGAATTTTAGCCAGTGATGTCGTACCGTTTTCGCAGGCGCGAGCCAATCTTTCCGATTTGGCGGAACAGGTCAAAGGTGGAGCGGAAAAAATCATAACCAAAAATGGGGAGAGCTATGTCGCGTTGATCAATGCGGAGCGCCTGGATTACTACCACCGCCTGGAACGCGAGCGCATACACCTGTTGCTGATTGGTGATGCAGGCCAGGGGTTGGATGACGTGGCTGCAGGGAGAGCGAAAGATGCCCGGCAAGTTCTCCAGCGAATCAAGCGTCGTCGCTCTGCGTAAGCCGGCACGCGCGTGAGCAAGAAAATAATCGTCAAGCTCACGGCCCACTTCGAGCGCAACCTCGAAGCGATAAAATTATTTCTCGCCGAAGCGGATGCGCTGCAAGCCTATGACCATTTGCTGGACGAATTGCTTGATACGCTCATCCCCAACCTGGAGCGATTCCCGGCGATGGGCAGGAACTTTCTTGAACGGCCAGCAGGTTCGGTGGAAGCGGTGAATGCCCTTGAACGGCTGCAAGTAAAGTTGCAGGGCGGCGAGTTGCGCGAATATTTGCTGGCGGATTATCTGGTGCTTTACGCAATATTCGACACGGAAATCTATTTGCTGTCGATCAAACATCACCGCCAGCTTTCGTTTGATTTTCAGTCTTGGTATTTGGATAGTGGGGGATGACTCCGTGCGTTCAATGTTCAAAAACTGGACGCCGCAATAGGTTTTCCGGGAATGTCGGCTAAGGCCGTTCGTGTTGAGCTTGTCGAAATTTGAATGACCAAAGGCAACTTCGCCGGGGGTAGCCCGGCGGTTTTGATTTTGATGTTGGGTATCGCTACGCTTAACCCAGCCCAACCTACACGCTACTCCCGGCAAACCATGCGCCCAGTTCTCCTCTACGGTATCATCCCCCCTCAAATTTCTTTACTGTATCCCGTTGCAAGGTTCCTTCTTGATGACATCCGAAAATTTCATTGACCTCCCCCCTTTGCTCAGTGCGCGCGGCACGATCACGCTGCCCGGCTCGAAGAGCATTTCCAACCGCATCTTGTTGCTTTCCGCGCTGGCGCAGGGCAAGACCGAGATACGTGATGTGCTGCTGTCTGATGATACCGAGCGCATGCTGGACGGTTTGCGAACACTGGGAGTGGGCGTAGAACAACTGGAGTCGCATGTGTTCCGCGTGCAGGGTTGCGGTGGGAATTTTCCGGTCAAGCAGGCGGAGTTGTTCCTCGGTAATGCCGGCACCGCGTTCCGTCCGCTGACGGCGGCACTGGCTTTGTCCGGTGGCGACTACAAGTTGTCCGGCGTGGCGCGCATGCACGAGCGGCCGATCGGCGATCTGGTGGATGCGTTGCGCGAACTCGGTGCTGATATCGAATGCCTGGACAATGAAGGTTTCCCGCCGCTGGAGATCCATCCGGCGAAATTAAATGGTGTCGCTCGCGTCAGCGTGCGCGGCGATGTGTCCAGCCAATTCCTCACCGCATTGCTGATGGCTTTGCCGCTGCTGGATAGGGAGATCACTGTCGATGTGATAGGCGAGTTGATCTCGAAACCTTATATCGAAATCACTTTGGCGATGATGGCGCGCTTTGGTGTGACCGTGCAGCGCGATGGCTGGCGCAGTTTCACGGTGGCGGCGGGCAGCCGCTATGTGTCGCCCGGTGTAATTTACGTGGAAGGCGATGCATCGTCGGCTTCGTATTTTCTTGCGGCGGGCGCGATCGGTGGCGGGCCGCTGCGCATCGAAGGCGTGGGCAGCGGCAGCATACAGGGCGATGTGCGGTTTGCCGATGCGCTGGCGCTGATGGGCGCGCAGATCGAGATGGGCGCGAACTGGATGGAGGCGCGAGCGCCGAAATCCGGGCGGCTCAAGGCGATCGATCTGGACTGCAATCATATTCCCGACGCGGCGATGACATTGGCGGTCGTTGCATTGTTCGCCGAGGGTACGACCACGCTGCGCAATATCGCCAGCTGGCGCGTCAAGGAGACCGACCGCATCGCGGCGATGGCGACGGAGTTGCGCAAGGTCGGGGCGACGGTGGAGGAGGGGGAGGATTACATTCTTATCACGCCGCCTCAAACAGGTGCAAGGAGCAAGGAGCAAGGAGCAAGTGAAAACCAAACCCCCTCCCACTCCCCTTTGTCAGGGGGAGAGCAGCGCGGTAGCTCCTCCACTCCTCCCCTGACAAGGGGAGGCTGGGAGGGGTTAGGGAGGTTGGGAGGGGTTGGGTTTTCCTCGATCCTCATTCCTCGCCCCGCAATTCACAATCCCCAATCCGGCATAGACACCTACGATGATCACCGTATGGCGATGTGTTTCTCGCTCGCCGCCTTCGGCGCGGAAGGAATACGCATCAACGATCCGCGTTGTGTGGCCAAGACCTTCCCGAATTATTTCACGCTGCTGCATGATGTGGTGCAGGCCGTGCCGGTGATCGCGATCGACGGGCC
>JBDTPM010000174.1:0-3417 GCA_039932695.1 Gallionella sp.
CATAGGGCAGCACCGCGTAAGCGCCGCCGAAAGTCAGCAACGCGGCCTTGGTGAAGAACCATCCCATTTGCGTCAACGCGCCATGCCAGCCGAACTGCACCAGCAGCAACGCCATCGCCGCCGCCCATATCGCCACACCCACCAACACCACACGCAACAAACGCCCCCAACTGAAGCGCGTGTGCTCGGGGGTCTGCGTGTCATCGTCTATCAGCGCTGCGCCATATCCATCTTTCGCCTTGCCGTGCCCGCCACCGGTGGCAAACTTCTTCGGCGCGATCCGGCCACCTGCATATCCGATCAATCCTGCCGCCAGCACGATGGCCGGGAACGGGACATTGAACGCAAATATCGCAACAAAGGCTGCGCCCGCCATCGCCCATAGCACACCGTGTTTCAATGCGCGCGAGCCGATGCGATACGCGGCGAACAGCACGATGGCGGTGACCGCCGGCTTGATGCCGTAGAGCACGCCCGCCACCGCCGGCACATCGCCGAAGGCGAGATAGATCCACGACAGCGCGATCAGGATGAACAGCGAGGGCAGCACGAACAGCGTGCCGGCGATGATGCCGCCCCAGGTCCTGTGCATCAGCCAGCCGATATAGACGGCGAGCTGCTGCGCTTCCGGACCCGGCAGCACCATGCAGTAATTGAGCGCGTGCAAAAAACGCCGCTCGGAGATCCAGCGTTTCTTCTCGACCAGTTCCTGATGCATGATCGCGATCTGCCCGGCCGGTCCGCCGAAACTGATGAAGCCCAGGTTCAGCCAGTACCAGAAAGCGTGACCGGTTCAGGGGGTTGTGATTTGTCAGAAAGTTGCTGTTGCGATGTGTCCATGACTCCTCCTTGGAAAATGTTCCAGGATGCCTCTAAAAATTCAAAGTTCGCCCAAATGCAAGGCGTGGAAAAAATTTCGTAGCGCCGCATATACCAGATATGTCAGCAAGTAATTTTTTTCGCAACGCAGCAGTTGGGATGAAATCTGGATTTTTAGAGGTGTCCTCCAATCAAGAGCATGCCTTGGACGAGTATCGTCTTGTTGCGGGGAGGCTGCCTTATCCCCGTGTGAAGCGATTATCTACACTTGACCGGCAGGGTGCAACAACTTGTGCATTGTTCACGGGCTGACTTTGACCGGCAAGCCCAGCTTGACGATACGGTCGGCAAAGGCTTGCAGCTGTTCTTCCGGCAGTGCTGACAGTCGCGGTGCTTCAGCTTGCAGCGAGGGACGCGCCAGACTGTAGAGCAGCACACCCTGCGGTTTGTGGCCATTGCGCAGCAGTGCTGAAACGAACTCGAGGTAGTCGTCTTCGTCCTGACGCGAGGGCGGCTCGCCGTCCAGCGCGAACCAGCAGGTTTGCAGCCGGGTCGGGCAACATGCAATCGCCGCGATGAGATTGTCGCGGACTTTATTCATGCTGATGTGGATGTCGTTGACGCGTTGCATCCCGGTCTCGCTGGCACGATCCAGCTTGAACCACACTTCGCCGTTGATCTTCGCCATGTCGCGCAGTCCTTGCTGTACGTTACTGCGATACAGCAGGCTGCCGTTGGTGATCAATACGGTCTTCACTGCTTCCGGCAAGGCAACATCGCGGCGCACGCGCGCGGTCAGTGCGATGACCTGGGTGAATTCGGCAGCACTGGTCGGCTCCCCATTGCCGGAAAGCGCGATGTCGTTGATGCGCCGTACGCTTTCCGGCACGCGGCTTTGCATGAAGTCACCGTGCAGCAATTCCATGAGAAATCCGCGCAACTCGTTTTCCAGTATCGTCATGTCGATAACCGGCGCGGTACCCCGTACCAGATTGGGGACCTGGCAGTAGATGCAGCGCCAGTTGCACGCATTGTTGGGATTGAGGTTGATGCCGACCGAGACACCGCCGGCACGGCGCGATATTACCGGATAGACATAACGCAAAGCCGCGCTGTCTCGGTCGTGATCGGTGGTGCTGAGTTTTTCCTCGGTCAAGATTCTTACTCGGTCAAGATTTGCCCAGCGGCAGATATTTCGCCGGATCCACCGGCTTGCCGAAACGACGCACTTCGAAATGCAGTTTGACCTGGTTTGCATCAGTGTTGCCCATCGCGGCGATCTTTTGACCGCGCGTAACGCTCTCCCCTTCCTTCACCAGCACCTTGTCGTTGTGCGCATAGGCGCTGAGGTAAGTCTTGTTGTGCTTGATGATGATCAGCTTGCCGTAACCGCGCAGACCGCTGCCGCTATACACCACCTTGCCGGCAGCGCTGGCGTAGACCGGCTGGCCGAGCGTGCCGGCGATGTCTATGCCCTTGCGATTGGCCGTCTCGGAAAACTCGGCTATCAGTTTGCCCTGTGCAGGCAGAGTCCATTCCAGCGCTGCTTCCTCGGCCTCATCAGCGCCCTGGTCTGGTGCCGGCGCGGCATCAGGTTTGGCAACGGGTTTCGTTTCCGCCTTGACCGGGACCACCGGAGAGAATTTTTGCGCCTGAACCTTCTCGATCTGCGCCATGGCTGCCTCGCTGTAGGCGTACTTGACCACCTTGGGTTGTTCTTTCAGCATGATTTCGACCGGCTTGGGCTCGGACATCGCGGCAGAACCTGACATAGATCTGCCCGGGAACAGCCGAATCTCCTGCCCGATGGAGATCAGGCCGGGATCCTGTATGCGATTCAACTCAGCCAGCTCGTGGTAATCCAAACCGTAATTGAAAGCGATGCTGTACAGCGTATCGCCCTTTTGCACGACATGCACTTCGGGCCGCCAATCCTTCTCACGCTGACCTCCTTTTTTTGCCGCATCGGCGGAAGCTTTTCTGGCGGCTTCGCCGCGCTCGACGACCGGTGCACGCTGTCCGCGCGAAACACAGCCCGCAATCAACACAGCCATCAGCAAGAGGGGGATAAATCGATTGAATCTCATGTTTTACCTATCAACAACGGTACGAATTTCACTGCTTCCAGTTTGGTTTCGCGAAATCCGCGCGTATCGCGCTCGATCAGATACAGCCACTGCTCCTGAATCCCGACCGGCAACACCATTCTACCACCGGCCGCAAGCTGCTCCCGCAACACCACGGACAGCGCCGGTGCGGCAGCGGCCATGATGATGCCGTCGAACGGCCCGGCTTCCGGGAGTCCGGCGCTGCCATCCGCATAGCGCACGCTGACGTTGCGTATCTTCAGGTCTCGCAACTGCTTTCTGGCTCGCTCATACAGCGGCTGGATACGCTCCACGGTAACCACCTCGCGTGCCAAAGACGCCAAGACCGCAGCCTGATAACCGCAGCCGGTGCCGATCTCCAGCACGCGCTCCAGCGGCTTGCCGGCACGCAATATTTCGATCATCCTCGCCACGATATAAGGCTGGGAAATGGTCTGGTTGAAATTGATCGGCAGCGACACGTCGTCATAAGCCCGGCTCGCCATCGCCT
>JBDTPM010000175.1:0-18453 GCA_039932695.1 Gallionella sp.
CACCTGCCGTGCCGGGTGCGCCGCCGTCGTCAGTGTCCGGCTTGTCTTTGTCGGCGAGCAGTGCCCCCATTTGCACACCCCTCAGGTTCTGTTTGACGGATATCACCGGAGTTTCATTTGCTGTTACGCTGACGCTTCCCGTCAACGCACCTCCATAGAGATGGGCAGTGAGCGGAGATATTGTAAGCATAGCCTTATCAATCTTGATATCTGCTGCAAGCTTGCTCAGTTTGAACTTGTCAGCCTTTAGTTCGCCTACGCGCAGAGTGCCATGTAGCATCATGTCCTTGAGTCCGGCGGAATCAAAGGTCATTGAATCGTTCAGAATATGCGCCGACCAATCGCTGGCAAGATAATGATCCAGGTCGAGACGGTTGGCGTTTACCTCAACCGAATATGCTGGATGGAGGAAATCATTCAGCGCAAGGTTAGCCATGATCCGGCTTTGGTCCAGCTTCGCAACAAGACTGAGTTTTGCATTTTGCGCGCCATAATCCAGTTGCAAGTTGCCGGTTGTGTTCGCAGTGATCTCGCCGGACAACAGCGGATGATTGCCGGTAAGGACGAGAGTGAAATCGCCAAGTTTGATTTTTGGGGCAGCGGGTTCAAGGTTGATGCTGAGCGGACTGTTCAGCACCCCATGAAGCGAACCTTCACCTCTCTTGAAATCGAATTCTGCGTTAAGTTGTTCAGTGTTAAATATCCGGTTGGCAGCTTCGAAAGCCGGTAGTAGCAAAGTCACCGTAGAGATCTCATTGGAATGGGACAGGTTCGCGTCGAGTGCAAGCTGACTGCCGCTGTAAGTATTGCTGGATATCTTCAGGACGGGTATAGCAAGATGGAACGCAAGGTCGCGTTGACCATACTTTCCGGTCGCTGAAATGACCAACTCCTCAGTAGTGAGCGTTCTTTGCGCAGGATAGGAATCCAGACTGGCTCTGAAATCGACGGCCAGATGATCGACAGGTCCCGCATCGCCTTCCAGCTTGCCCTCGAGATCGGCAAATTCGTAACGCCCTGTTTTCCGGTCAAAGAACAAGCGACTTTTCAGTTGAACTTTGGTGCTGATATGAGCCTTTTCAGAATCAAGACGGAAATTTGCAGTCAGGTTGCTGGGCGTGGCATCGGCAAGCCTGCCGGTATCGAGTTTCAAGTCATGCAACGAGACCCGTTGCTCCTCCAATTCGTCCTGCCAATTGATCGAAGAATCGGTGATGCGCACGCTGTCGATATCGAAGGTCAATGGTGCCAGATGTTCGTCGCTGATCAGCAAATCGTCGAAATTGGTGGAGCCATCCTTGAGGCGGATCACATTGGCGTGTATGCCGTCTATCACCACGTGGTCGAATACAAGTTGCCGTTTGAGCAAGGGCAACCAGGCGATATAAAGCCGGGCGTTGCTGATGGAAGCAAATTCCCTGGCGCTGTTGCGCTGGCTTAACGACAACTTGCCAGAGTCCAGTCCCAGCTTGGGGAAAAAGGTGACCTTGATATCTCCCTGCAGTACAAGATCACGCTGTGTTCGTTCCTTGACGAACTGGATGATCTCGGATTTGAAGTTGTTTGCGTCGAACGCGAGCAGAAACAGTCCTACCGCGACAGGGATCAGCAAAAGAATGATCAGCAGTGCGCCTAGAGCATAACGGTAATAAGTCTTGGCCAGAGCCTCGGCAAACGGGATTTTGACCGGACCGAACATCGAGACCAACATGCCGATCACACCGGCCAGTCCTAACAGTGCAAACTTGACAGCTTTCATTCATCGACTCTTGCGAATTATCCGGAAACAGGCCAGAACCGTATCTGAAGACAACATTTGGAGGTATACACCTGGTCAGGTCTTGCAGCTAAATGTAAAGCACATGTATATTGATTTCTCATGCCAGGCCCGAGCGAAAAACGGAGGGTGATAAGGACAAGGTATATACAATCACATATGACACAATTCCAAACCGTCAATTTGTAAATTGCTCGGATTCCTGTATGACGATCGCCGGCCTTCTTTTCTGCGACCGGTGAAGATCAGACCACCCATTTTCCCGGTACTAAGCCACGGCCCGTTCGTACCAAAAGGCCTGGCATTGCGGCGATCACCCACTATCCTGTTGCCCATATTCCCTTAAGCGAGAAGATTCGACGGTTTAGAGCTGAGCATTAATACTATGCATAGACTAAACCTTTGCGCTTTATACCAGAACAGCCGTGTAGCGCAACGGTTAATTGAAGACAGGCGTACAAATGGGGCGGCGGGCTGGAGGCTGGCCTGATGCAACAGGCATGCAAGCGTATAGATTATCGGGATTACAGGCTGGCGTTGCCTGGATGTTAAGTGCGCGTCATATAGCCGATTTGATTATAATCCGGCATCTTCAGAAAGCCTGACATGACCACGATAAATATCGTCATTCTCGCTGCCGGCAAAGGCACGCGTATGTATTCCGAAAAGCCCAAGGTGCTGCATGAGTTGGCGGGGAAACCGCTGCTGCAACATGTACTGGATTGTGCGGCGGAACTCAATCCACGACAAATTTGTGTGGTGTATGGTCATGGCGGCGAAGCGGTGCCCAAAGCGATGCAGCAGTATGCGGCAAAATTCGTCATCCAGGAGCCGCAGCTAGGCACTGGCCATGCGCTGCAACAGGCGATACCGCATCTCGACGACGATAGTCTGACGATGGTGTTGTATGGGGATGTGCCGCTGATCCAGCACAGCACCCTGCATCAAATGGTGCAGGCGGGCAGCGGGCTGGTATTACTGACGGTTAATTTGGCAAATCCCGTCGGCTATGGTCGCATCGTGCGCAACGAGCAGGGCGACGTGCAGAGCATCGTCGAGGAAAGGGATGCATCCGTGGAGCAGCGCGAAATTCGGGAAGTGAATACTGGCATCTTGCTCGCGCCGACCAAGCGTTTGCGTGAGTGGCTGACAAAGTTGCAGAACAACAATTCTCAACGCGAGTACTACCTCACCGATGTCGTCGGCATGGCTGTTCAACAAGGCGTCGCGGTGCATACCGTGCATCCCGCCCAGGAATGGGAGATCCACGGGGTAAACAGCAAGTCGCAGTTGGCGGTGCTGGAACGCACCTGGCAACTGGTCACTGCTTCCCGCCTGCTGGTGCAGGGTGTGACGCTGGCCGATCCGGCGCGCATCGATGTGCGCGGCAAATTGAGTTGCGGGCGCGATGTCGAGATCGATGTCGGTTGCATCTTTGCGGGGTTAGTGAGCCTGGGGGACAATGTGCGAGTGGGGGCTTACAGCGTGATCAGGAATGCCAGCATCGGTGCGGGCACAGATATCGCGCCATACAGTCATATCGACAGCAGCGAAGTGGGCGCTGACTGCCGGATCGGTCCTTATGCGCGATTGCGTCCTGGCACCAAGTTGCATGAAGGCGTGCACATTGGCAATTTCGTTGAAGTCAAAAACAGCGAGATCGCATCGCACAGCAAGGCCAATCACCTCAGCTATATCGGCGACAGCACGGTGGGCAGCCGCGTCAATGTTGGTGCTGGGACCATCACCTGCAATTACGACGGCGCGAACAAACACCGCACCATCATCGAAGACGATGTGTTCATCGGCTCGGATACGCAACTGGTCGCGCCGGTCACGGTGGGCAAGGGCGCGACGATAGGCGCTGGTTCGACGATCACCAGCGACGCGCCGGCGGGTGAGCTCACGCTGGGGCGCGGCAGACAGGTGACCATCGCCGGGTGGAAGCGCCCGCAGAAAGTGAAAAAATAGTATGTGCGGAATCGTCGGCGCTGTCGCCAAGAGAAATGTTGTTCCATTGTTGATCGAAGGCTTGAGTCGTTTGGAATACCGCGGCTATGATTCGGCGGGTGTGGCTGTGCTTGTCGGCGGTGAAATAAAACGCGTGCGCGCCGTGGGACGCGTGGCGGAAATGCAGGGCCGCGCCGACCAGCAACAGCTCACCGGCACCACCGGCATCGGCCATACACGCTGGGCCACCCATGGCGGCGTGACCGAGTTCAACGCGCACCCGCATGTCTCGCGCGACGAGATCGCCGTGGTACACAACGGCATCATCGAAAATCACGAAGAACAGCGCGCGCGACTGAAGCAACTCGGCTATCTGTTCGAGTCGCAGACCGACACCGAAGTCATCGCGCACCTGATCCATCATTATTATGCGGCCAGCAAAAATCTGTTTGTCGCGACAAGACTGGCCATCGCCCAACTGACCGGCGCGTTTGCCATCGCCGTCATCTGCAAACACGAACCGGGACTGATGGTGTGCGCGCGCATGGGATGCCCGCTGCTGATCGGCCTGGGCGAGGGCGAGAATTTCATCGCCTCCGATGTGTCGGCGCTGCTGTCCGCCACGCGTCGAGTCATCTATCTGGAAGACGGTGATGCCGCCGAACTGACCAAGGACGGCATCACGCTGATGGATCGTAACGGTAACAAGATCGAGCGTGCGGTGCATGTCAGCGATGTCACGCTCGCCTCGCTGGAACTCGGGCCTTACAGCCATTTCATGCAGAAGGAGATCCACGAGCAACCGCGCGCGCTCACCGACAGCATCGAAGCGGTGATAGACAACAACGAATTCAGCGCGGAACTGTTCGGAGCGCAGGCGCAAGCGACTTTCCGCGACATAGACTCGATTCTCATTCTCGCCGCCGGCACCAGCTATTACGCCGGACTCACCGCCAAATACTGGCTGGAGAGCATCGCCAAATTGCCCACTTCGGTGGAGATCGCCAGTGAATATCGTTACCGCAGCTCGGTGCCCAATCCGCGCCAGCTCATCATCACCATCTCGCAATCCGGCGAAACGCTGGACACGATGGAAGCACTCAAGCACGCCAAATCGCTGGGGCAACAGCAGACACTGTCCATTTGCAACGTGCAGGAAAGCGCGATACCGCGCGCCTCCAAACTGGTGTTCTACACCCGCGCCGGCGCGGAGATCGGCGTTGCCTCCACCAAGGCCTTCACCACGCAACTGGTCGCGTTGTTCATACTCGCCGCCACCTTGGCCAAGATGCGCGGCCTGCTCGATGCGCAACAAGAACACAGCGCGCTGGAGTCATTGCGCCAGCTTCCCGGCAGCGTGCAGCACGCGCTCAATCTCGAACCGCAGATCCGCAAGTGGGCAAAAGCATTTGCCGACAAACAGCACGCGCTGTTCCTCGGGCGCGGCATCCACTACCCGATCGCGCTGGAAGGTGCACTCAAGCTCAAGGAAATTTCCTACATCCACGCCGAAGCGTATCCGGCAGGCGAACTCAAGCACGGTCCGCTGGCGCTGGTGGACGAGAACATGCCGGTGGTGGTGATTGCGCCGAACGACACGCTACTGGAAAAAGTGAAATCCAACATGCAGGAAGTGCACGCGCGCGGCGGCCAGCTCTACGTCTTCGCCGACCTCGACAGCCACTTCAGCGAAAGCGAAGGCGTGCACGTCATCCGCACCCCGCGCCACGTCGGCGTTCTGTCGCCGATCCTGCATACTATCCCGGTGCAATTGCTGGCTTATCACGCAGCCCTGCTAAAGGGGACGGATGTGGACAAGCCGCGCAATCTTGCAAAATCAGTCACGGTTGAGTGACCGAAAAAAACCCGCCTCTCGGCGGGTATTTTGTGATTGAAACACGGCGTTACTTTTAGAAGCCGTATATGGCCGAGTGTGCGCCGGCTGCCATGAAAAACAGCATCGGGATCGAAAGCATCGTGTTGGTGCGCGAGGCCAGGAATGCGATGCGGCGTGCCTTGACCTTCTCATCGTCGGTAGCCGGTTTGATGCCCAGGATCTTTTTCTGGTTAGGCCAGATCAATCCCCACACGTTGAGCAACATGATCGTGCCCAGCCATGCACCGATCCCGATGACTGCAAAGTTGGCGTGCAGCGTGAAAGCAGCGGCAAAGTTTCCACCCAACAATGCAGCACCCGCAAGCCAGGTCACCAGGGCCGACCAACGGAAGTAGAACAGGGCTCTTGGGGCGACATGCCTGGTGATGCCTGCCGCGGTGCTGTCCGCCGCTGCGGCCTTGAGTGCCGCGACTTGAACGAAGTTGAAGTAATAAAGCAGGCCTATCCACATCACGCCTGCCATCAGATGCAGCCAGCGCATAATTGCCGGAACGTAATCCATTTATTTCTCCTTTGTATATGAAAATTAAGCCAGCACGACGAGCTTGTGGGCGATGATGTACAGTACGATTGTTAGCACGAGGCCGGAAATTACCGTGCCCCACAATGAGTCCAGTGGATTCTTCATGATTATTCAGTCCTTATAACGAGGGGGAAGGTGGTTTTAGGTTTATTACTGTACTGAGTTACTGGGAATTAACTGTATAGCATTTTCAGGGCAACGGCAAGAGACGCCAAGTCGCTGCGACTTGTCAGGGCTGATGGGATATTGAATGGAAAGGAAATTCCCGATATTCCAGATTCCAGCCTATGACGAAACAAATATCTGCCAGACGAAAATGCCCAGCAGCAACAGGCTGATGAAGAACAGCAACTTGTTGTAACGCTTTTGCTGTATCAATATCCTGCGCAAAGTCTCGTCGTCGCGTTCGGCCGATTCCATGGTCAGGTAGCGGTGCAGCAATCGCGGCAGCTGGGGTAGCAGGGTGGCGTAATGCGGTGCCTCCTCGCGCAGTGTCTTGAGCAGGCCGCGCCAGCCTACCTGTTCGCTCATCCAGCGTTCCAGCCACGGCTTGGCGGTCTTCCACAGATCCAGCTCTGGGTCGAGTTGCAAGCCCAGCCCTTCGATGTTGAGCAGCGTTTTTTGCAGCAACACCAATTGCGGCTGGATCTCGATACCGAAGCGGCGCGAAGTCTGGAACAGGCGCAACAGCACGCGCCCGAACGAGACTTCGCGCAGCGGCTTGTCGAAGATCGGCTCGCACACCGCGCGTATCGCTGCTTCCAGCTCGTCCACACGGGTGTCCTTCGGCGCCCAACCCGATTCGATATGCACTTCGGCGACGCGCTTGTAGTCGCGGCGGAAGAACGCGATGAAGTTCTGTGCGAGATAATGTTTGTCGGTATCGGTCAGCGTGCCCATGATGCCGAAATCCAGAGCGATATAGCGGCCGTCCAAAGCCACCTGTACATTGCCCGGATGCATGTCGGCATGGAAAAAGCCGTCGCGAAAAACCTGGGTGTAAAAGATCTCCACACCGTTCGCGGCCAGCTTGGGTATATCCACGCCGGCTTCGCGCAACGCGCTGACTTGGCTGATCGGCATGCCGTACATGCGCTCCATCACCATCACTTCCGGGGTGCAGAAATCCCAGAACACTTCCGGGACCATCAACAGGTTCGAACTGGAAAAATTGCGCTTGAGCTGGCTGGCGTTGGCGGCTTCGCGGGTGAGGTCCAACTCATTGCCCAGATGCTTTTCGAACTCGATGACGACTTCGCGCGGTTTGAGACGACGGCCATCCGCCCATAGCATTTCCACCAGATCGGCGGCGACCTTGAGCAGCGCGATGTCATGCGCGATGATGCTGCTGATGCCCGGGCGCAAAATCTTGACTGCGGCCTGGCGGCCATCCGGCAGCACCGCAAAATGCACCTGCGCGACGGAGGCGCTTGCCACCGGCGTTTCCTCAAAACTCTGGAATACATCATTCAATGGTCTTTGATAAGTTGCTTCCAGCACCGCGATAGCTTGTACGGAAGGAAACGGCGGCACCTGGTCCTGAAGTTTGGCCAGCTCATCGGCGATATCGGTCGGTATCAGGTCGCGCCGCGTGGACAACATCTGCCCGAACTTGACGAAGATCGGCCCGAGAGCCTGCAAGGCAAGACGCAGCCGGACGGCGCGCGGCTTCGAGGTGTTGCGCAGGAATAACAGAAGCTTGAGTGGCGCGCGCATCCAGCGCAGGCGCTCATGCGCGAGCAGGAATTCGTCCAGCCCGAAGCGCAGCACGACGAAAATTATTTTGATCAAACGAAACAGGCGCATGTTAATTGAATGTTCGTCCAGGGCTTGGCGAAACGAAACAGAAGGGAAGAGACTGAATCATGATTTGCCCAGCCGCCTGATGCGCTGTTCCAGCCGTGCAGCATCGTCGCGCAGTGTGTCCACTTGCCGCATGAACGCCGAGACTTGCTGCGGCTTGGCCAGCAACGGACGCTCCTCGGTCCAGTACTCCGCCGCTGCCTGAGAAAGATTCAGCGCTCCTTCACGCAGTTGCCGATGTGCGCTGTTAAGAGTTTGCACGATACGCTCCGCTGCGATGTCGCCGGTTATGTGGCTCAGATCCTCAGCGGCATCCCAATGCAGGTTGCGCGACAGAAAGAAGATCTCGGCAAGAAACGCGGCATCGCCTACGCTGCTGATCTCGGCATGCGCCTTTTCATCGTGCAGCGCAAGGCGTGGTAACAGTGAGGGCGCGATGATGCACAATGCATCTGCACTGGTTGCCGGATCTGCATCGCTCAAAGCGCCATCGGGCAGTATCGTATAAACAAAAGAAAACGGCGCGATTTCGAATCGCGCCGTCTTCCCGGAAAAGCGGGCAAGCCGCTGTGATGCCCAACTGTTCTGCGTTAGCAGGTGATTCAATGCCGCGGCAGAGGGGAGGGCAAACACGGTGACCTAATGCAAAACGGTTTGCTGTATGCCTGCCAGCAGCCAGACCGATTTGTCGTCGCGCAGATTCTTCTGCACATGCCAGATCTCATCCACATTCTCCGGGGTGCCGTTATTCTCGCGCAACTGGCCGGTGAATCGTACGCTGGCGATCGCCAAGTCTCCTTCGTTGGCCACTTCCAGCAACTCGCCGTTGATCGCGATCACATCGGTCCGTTGCGGTGCATCGCCACGCTCATGCAATTGCATCGAGATCTCGGCAAACATCTCCGGCGTGGTGTATTCGCGGATGTCGTTCAGATCCTTGCGATCGTTCGCAGCCTGAAGGCGGATGAAAGAAGTCTTCGCGCTGCGCAGGAAAGTCTCCACCGGAAAGTCGGCCGGGATATTGGTGGATACTGGAGTGGCTTGAGCCAGCGGAGAAACGCTGCCGCCACTCAACGGCTGCTGAGTGCCGTCGTAAGGTGCGCCCGCGCCGGCGTATTGCATTGCGGGCTGTGGTTTCTTGCGGAACAAGGAGATCAGAAACATCACCGCAACCCCGGCAAGGATCGCCATCAGGATGCCGCCCATTGCACCACCCATACCGCCGCCCGCAAACAGCGCGCCCAGACCAGCGCCGATCGCCAGACCTGCCAGCGGACCCAACCACTTGTTGCCGGCAGGAGGCGCAGCGGGAGTTGCGCCCGGAGCGGTGGGAGCGGGCGCGGCGGCCGGCGCCTTGGGCGCTTGCTGTGGAGTCATCGAACGCTGCTTGCCGAAACTGCCGCCCCCGCCAAAGCGCCTGGCTTCCGCCGTTGCGGCGAACAAACTAAAACAGGTCAGGGCTATCGTCAGCAACATCAAAAATCGTTTCATGTATTCCTCATGGTTTGGTTAAAACAAAGCGAAGCGAAGTATAACACTGGCGCCGTGCACTCACTGAAGCGCAGCTTCAGGCAAAGCAACCAGGCAAAAGTTTCAGAAGTTCATGGAAGCCAATGAGAAATATCACCGGAGATCATTCAGCCGCGGTTCAGGCGGTCAGGACATTTCGTCACATCAGGTAAGCAGTATGTCGAAATCGGTGGTGTCCAGGATGATCTTGCGCACCTGCTCTTTTAACCACAGATCGTAAAAATCGAGCGGATTGTAATTGTCGGAGAGGATCATCGCATCGGATTGAGGCGCCAAAGCGAACGGCTGTTGCAGGCTGTGACGAACGTTGCTCTCGGACCCGGGATGAATGGCCAGATTGGCGATACGATCGAGTTGCAGCGCACGCTGCGCGCCATCATAAGCGACGATTTCGATATTACCGGTACCCTCGCCTGCTGACACGTCGAAAGCAGGATAGATCGCGACTTGATCAAAAACGCTCTGCAGGGTTTTGATCACCGATGCTGTCATCAATGTGTGATGCTTGAGGCTGCCGACCAGATTGATCGCAAGCACGCCGTTCGGAGACAGTCGCTGTTTGGCCAGATGCATCGCTTCGACACTGAGCAGATGACCGGGTGTGGTATCACCGTTGAACACATCGAGCACCATGAAATCGTAGCGCTGCCTGGTATTGATCAGGAAATAGCGTGCATCTTCGACGTGCACCGGGATAGCCGGATCGAAGCCGAAGTAGTTGTGGGCGATTTCTATTACAGCGGGGTCGATGTCCACCACTTCGGTATTCACCCCATGTGCCTTGTACCAGACCGGAACTAACCCGGCACCCAGGCCGATCACCAGGCAGTTTTTGCCATCGGGGTTGAGGGCGTAAGGAAGGAATTGCAGTAAATACGCGTACTCGTATACCGACTGTCCGTTGTTCATGTCGATGCCGCCTTGCACCAGGCCGTCGATCAGCAACTCGCGGTTGTGTGTCGCTTGATAGGAATAATCGACCACCTTCAGGTTGCCATAGAAGCTGTCGCGGTTGGCGATACGTTCGACTTTGGTTCCGTCCGGCATCACTTTGATCACATGGGTTTCATGCGGCAACAATAAAAATGGAAAGATAGCCGCGATCAGCGCCGCCCACTTGCGGCGGAAAAATACGAAATAAACGACACCCAGAGCGATCAGCAGTGAACCGGTCAGCAAAAAGATCTGATTGACCCCGAGATAAGCGATCAACACGAAGCCGGTGAGCAGTGTGCCGATCACGCTGCCGACAGTTGAGATCGCGTAGAAGCTGCCAACTGTGCGGCCGATATTGTGCAATTCACGCGCTGCGATCTTGACCACATAAGGAGACACGCATCCCAGCAAAAACAGCGATGGCCCGAACAGCAGGAAAGCGCTGGTCAGTGAACCCCAGCGTAAACCCAGCGGCAGGCTCATTTGCAGTATCGGGCCCTTCAATGCCGGGATCAATATCTCCAGGATGCCGGAAACCATGATGATGCCGTACAGCCAGTCGGGCGAACTTCTGCGGTCGGACCAATGTCCTCCTATCGCGTAACCGGCGGCGAGCGCAACCATGGTCACGGTGATCAGCGAAGTCCAGACGAACAGACTGACGCCGAAGAACGGTCCGATCACGCGCGAGCCGAGTACTTCGACCACCATTACCAGAGCGCCGCATATCGCTGCAGTGACGATCAGATATGCGATGAAACCTTTAGAGTGTTGCATGGGAAATCCTGTGCTGTGATAAGCCAGAGACGCGATTCTACATCAGCAAAGCCGCACCGCTGTCATATTGAGTTGATTCCGATCAAAACGGGGCAGCGGAGGTCAGAGCCAACGGTTCCTCGCTGAGAGGATGGGCAAATGCCAGCTCACTGGCGTGCAGCAACAATCGTTCCGCACTTACACCAGCCACTTCTCCATATAACGTGTCGCCCAGAATCGGATGCCCGATCGCCGCCATGTGTACCCGCAACTGGTGAGTGCGGCCGGTTACCGGTTCCAGCTCCACGCGGCTGGTAACGCTGATCACATCATGCGCCAACAAACGGAAACGTGTCAGCGAGGGTTGGCCGGACTCGGCATCGATCTTGCGCAGCGGGCGGTTCGGCCAGTCGGCAGCGATGGGCAGATTCACTTCGCCGGATGCCGCTTCCAACCTGCCTACCACGACCGCCACATAGCGCTTTTGCACTTTCCGCTCGCGAAACATCTGCGACAGCCGACGCTGCATCTCCGCACCGAGCGCGAACATCATCAGGCCGGAAGTGCTCATGTCCAGGCGGTGCACGACCAGCGCATCGGGAAATTCCTGCTGGACTCGTGAGGACAAACTATCCTGTTTGTCTGCTCCGCGGCCCGGCACGGCAAGCAACCCGGCAGGCTTGTTCACGACTATCAGGGAATCATCGTGATAGATAAGGTCGAGGCCGTTGTCGGGAGGAGGGTAATAGGTCAATGAGTTATTGGCGAAGCGCAGGGCGAATTATTTGTCTTTGCCATCGTTTCCGTCCGCTTGCGTATCGGCAGAATCCTTATCGCCTGGCGTTTTCTTCGGGCGGTTCTTGCTGTCATCCGCAAAACGGAAGCGTCCGAACAGCACACAGCCCTTCATTCCAGGGTCGCACGGAATATTGTTTACGCGCTGACACTTGTTATTGACCTCATTTGGGCAACCCCATCCGCTCATCGCTATGCCTTTTTCACAAATTCCGATTTCAACGACATCGCACCGATGCCGTCAATCTTGCAGTCGATGTCATGGTCGCCATCGACCAGGCGGATGTTCTTCACCTTGGTTCCCACCTTCACCACCAGCGACGAACCCTTGACCTTCAGATCCTTGATCACCGTAACGCTATCGCCGTCGTTCAGCACATTGCCGGAAGCATCTTTCACCACGCGCTTGTCGTCCGCACTTTCCGCTACGGCGTCCGCACTCCATTCATGCGCGCATTCCGGGCAGACGTACATGCTGCCGTCTGCGTAGGTAAATTCGGAATTGCATTTGGGGCACTTGGGCAAATTGCTCACGATGGGATTCCAATATAAAAAATTGAAAATGTAGGATAGGTTGAGCAACGCGATACCCATCACTCTCATTGATGGGTATCCTTCGTCAACCCATCCTACGCGGGCTATCTTCATGCAGGAATTTACAGCTTATAACCCCGATGCACTGCCACCACCCCACCCGTCAGGTTGAAGTATTCGACGCGCTCCAGCCCCGCAGCTATCATCATCTGCTTCAACTCTTCCTGCCCCGGATGCATGCGTATGGATTCGGCGAGATAGCGGTAGCTTTCGGCGTCACCCGCGATGAGTTGTCCCATCCTGGGCAATAGCTTGAAAGAGTAGGCGTCATAGATCTTTTCCAGCGGTTTGGCAACCTTGGAGAATTCCAGCACGATCACTCGTCCGCCGGGCTTGAGCACGCGGCACATCTCGCGCAACGCGGCGTCCTTGTGTGTGACGTTGCGCAGACCGAAGGCGATGCTGACGCAGTCGAAATAATTGTCGGGGAAGGGCAGGTGTTCGGCGTCGCATTGCGTGACTGGTGTGGCGATGCCTGCATCGAGCAGGCGGTCGCGACCGACGCGCAGCATCGCATTGTTGATATCGGTGAGCACGACCTGGCCGCTGCTGCCGACTTCTTTCAGGAACAGCCGCGACAGATCTGCCGAGCCGCCCGCCACATCCAGCACGCGCTGGCCTGATCGCACTCCGCTGACACCGACCGCGAAGCGCTTCCACAGACGGTGCAGGCCGACCGACATCAGATCGTTCATCACATCGTATTTGCCGGCGACCGAGGTGAACACGCCCGCGACACGCTTGGCTTTGTCATCCTCGGGGACAGTCTCGAAACCGAAATGGGCGGTTTTACTCATCGTTAAGTTCCGATTTAAGTAATGCAAGTGCCATTTATCAAACGGCATCAAACCCCCTCCAGGCCCCCTCGCTACGCTCTCCCCCTTGTCAGGGGGAGAGCAAAGCCGCTTCGGTCTCCCTCCCTGACAAGGGAGGGCTGGGGTGGGTTGGGTTGGGTTTATGGTTCACGGCTTTTGCCCGCAGCTTCAAGCTTGTGCAAATACTCCTGCCACAGCGCATCCTGGTGTTGTCCAAGATCGTAAAGATATTCCCAAGTGTACAAGCCGCTGTCGTGACCATCATCGAACACCAGCTTGATCGCGTAGCTGCCGGTCGGCTCGATGCTTGTGAGTTGAACATCTCGCTTGCCGGTTTGCAGCGATTCCTGCCCAGGCCCGTGGCCCCGCACTTCGGCAGAAGGTGAATATACGCGCAAGAATTCGAACGGCAACTTGAAGTTGGCGCCGTCCTCGAAGGCGATCTCGAGATTGCGCGATTTTTGGTGGAGCGTGATACCGGTTGGTGTATTCATGATCCATTATCGCAAGCAGCTGCGGTTTCATCAAATGATGCGGGAATGATGGTGAAGTTTAAAGGCTGCGGATCTTCTTCAGCAGCGCGGTGGTCGAGCGCTCATGCAGGAACGGGATGCTGTGCACCGAGCCGCCCCAGCCTTGTACTTCCTTGCTGCCGACGATGTTCTCAGGCTTCCAGTCTCCGCCCTTGACCAGCACATCGGGGCGACAGGCGAGGATAAGATTGAGCGGTGTGTCTTCGTCGAACAGCACCACCAGGCTGACCGACTCCAGCGCGGCGAGCACCGCCTTGCGGTCCTGTTCAGAATTGATCGGGCGGTCATCACCTTTGCCCTGGCGCTTCACCGAGGCATCACTGTTTACACCTATCACCAGAGACGCGCCGAGTGCGCGTGCTTGTGCAAGATAGGTCACGTGGCCGCGATGCAGCACGTCGAAGCAACCGTTGGTAAAGACCAGCGGGCGCGGCAGCGCGGCTATCCGCGCGGAAAGTTCAGCGGCGGTGCACAACTTTCGTTCAAAGGCGGGCGCGGTATACATCTAGTCTTGATACTCGAACAGTTTGACCACGCTCTTCACCCCGCTGGTCGTGCTGGCGATCTCTGCAGCGGCATCGGCTTCGGCACGGTTGACGATGCCCAGCAGGAATGCGGTGCCATTTTCGGTGACGACCTTGACGTGTTCGGCTTTGAAGTTCTTGTCATTCAAGAAACGCACCTTGATGCTGGATGTGATCATGCTGTCGTTGCTGCGCGAAACCATTGTACTGTTGCCGGAGACGACCAGCTCATTGTTCACGCTGCGTACCTTTTCGATGGTGGAGACGAGTTTGCCGATCTCCGCCCTGGTGTATTCATCCGGTACTTCGCCGCTGAGCAACACCTTGAGATTGAAGCTGGTCACATTGACGTGCATCACCAGTTTGAATTCCTTGTCGATAAGATTTGAAATTCTGGCTTCGATCTTCTGGTCTTCGATAAAGGATACATTGCTGCGCCGGTCCTGGGCCATCATGACGCCGGTACCCACGCCGGCAGCGACCACCGGAAAACAGCCTTGCAGCGACAACATCAGCAACATCGAGGCCGCCAGGGAGCACAGCCGCGCCGTCATTCGCCCAGCAGCAGATAATCGATGATATCGCAAAGGCAATGCAGGCTCAGCAGATGTACTTCCTGGATACGCGCGGTACTTTGCGCATCGACACAGATCAGCACGTCTGTCGCGCGCAATGCTGCCGCCATCGCGCCGCCATCGCGTCCGGTCAGCGCGATCACGCGCATGTCGCGTTCGTGCGCGGCGTGGATCGCGGCCACCACGTTCGGCGAATTGCCGCTGGTGGAGATCGCCAGCAGGCTGTCGCCGGGCAAGCCCAGCGCGCGCACCTGCTTGGAGAATATCAGGTTGTAATCGTAATCGTTGGCGATCGAGGTCAGCACCGAGCTGTCGGTGGTCAGAGCGACACAGGCCAGGCCGGGGCGCTCCTTTTCAAAGCGATTCAGCAGCTCGGCCGCGAAGTGCTGCGCATCGGCCGCCGAGCCGCCGTTGCCGCAGACCAGGATCTTGCCGTCGTTGGTGACGCAATCGAAGAACACCTGCGCACCCTCGGCGATAGGTTTGGCCAGCGCGTCCTTGACCCTGAGCTTGAGATCAGCGCTGTCCTTGAAATGTTTGATGATGCGTTTATCGATGTTGTCCATGATGATTGCTGCTTGTTTGACGAGAGTGAATATTAACCGAATCAAGCATCGAAAGCATTTCTGATCCACTGCACATTGCCGCCCTGTGCGTCATCCATCAGCACGACATCGAAGCGGCAGGGCGGTATGTGCGCGAGTGCGGCAAGATATTGCTGCGCGGTGCGGACAATGCGCTGCTGCTTGCGGGCGTCTATGCTGGCTGCCGCGCCGCCGAAATCGGCGTTGCGCCGCATCCGCACCTCGATGAATACCAGCGTGGTGCCTTCCTGCATGACCAGATCGATCTCGCCGAAGCGGCCGCGATAATTCTGTGCGACCGGCTTCAGGCCCTGCTGCTGCAAATGCTGCGCGGCCCATTGTTCAGCCTGCGCACCTGTCATGGATTGCCGACAGGCTGCTCGGGAAACATCTGGATGGCGGGCAGGACAGGCGCATTGGCCAATTGTGCCTGGCCCTGTACAAACACCGCCGGCGTAGCTATGCGCTGGAAAATGTGACCATTCAAGCGGATCTGCCCGCTAACGCCATCCAGTGGCAGTGAGTACGCCAACCGGTTGGTCAGCAGCAGGTGGATCAATCGGTAAGCATCTATGCCAAGCGCGTACAGCCGCTCCTCGTCGATGGAAAGCGGCGGTGAAGCCCGCGGATAGACCATCACGGCGGGATGATCGGCCTGCAGCAACCACGGCATATCGACAAAATGGATCTCGTTCAGATCGTAATTGATCAGCGTGTCGGTGTTGCCGGCAAAGACTCGTGAAGTGGCGTAAATAGGCAATCTGTTGGAAAGGTAAGGGCGGATCAGGCGAGCCTTGTTCGCATCCGCGGCGACGAACACCACTGTCCCGGGTATCTCGGTGATGTCGGCGAATATCGCGGCTTCTTCGCCGTACTCGATCTCGCGCAGTATCGTGCCTCCCGCAGCATTCCACTCATCCTCAAACGCAGCTTGCAGCCGCTTGGACAACTGATCGCGGGTGGTGACGATGATGGCTTGATGCAATTCATGCTGCCTGGCCAGTTGCGCGATCTGCCGGGCTTCCGTTTCCACGGCCATGCCAAAGAAGTACATGTTCTGTGCAGGGGTGGATTCCACCATGTTCAGGCTCAGCGTCGGTACCGGGATATTCTGCACGGCTGCCAGCGCTGCGACGCCGCTGCGGGTCAGCGGCCCCACCACGGCACGCGCACCGTTTGCAATCGCCTGGCGATAAACGGTGACGACGCTGCTGTTCTCGTCAAAATTACCGTAAGTGCGGATCGGCAAGGTTTGTCCTTCAAGGCGGGCGGCCGCCATAAAACCCTGCTGCACCGCACTCGCGGCAGAGCCGAAACTGGACGATTGCAATGGCAGGAGCAGCGCGATATGCGGTACTGAACCGGGTTCGGCGATCATCGGCGGTTCGGTGATCTCGGGCGTGACGACTACCGGAGCGGGCATCTCGATGATGGCCGTGACCGGTGCGGGCTTCTCGACCTCTGTCGTCGGCGCTGCAAGGGTGGGCGCGGCACGCTTTTCTTCGCTGGGCTTATGCGGTAGGGTGGGGGCACAAGCGTATAGTGCGAACAGGGTAGAAAGTAAGAGGAGCAAACGTTGCATAGCGAACATCCGCAAAAGTTGGAAGCCGCATTATATGTAGTTGCCACCCCGATAGGAAATTTACGCGACATCACGCTGCGCGCGCTGGAGGTGCTGGCTTCGGCCGACGTGGTCGCGGCGGAGGATACGCGTAATACCGCACACCTGCTGACCCATCACCACATCAGCGCAAACCGGCTGATCGCGGTGCATCAGCATAACGAGCGCGGCGCGGCGGAAAAACTCATCGCGCTGCTGCAAGCCGGGCAGAGCGTGGCCTTCGTCAGCGACGCGGGCACCCCGGCGGTGAGCGATCCGGGCGCGTTGCTGGTGCAGGCGGTGCGTGCCGCCGGCCTGCGCGTCATCCCGATCCCCGGTGCGAATGCGGCGATAGCGGCCTTGTCGGCGGCAGGTCTGGCCGATCCGCATTTCCTGTTTTACGGCTTCCTGCCGAACAAATCCGCCGCACGCCGCACCGTGTTGCAGTCATTGAGCAGTCATCCCTACCCACTGGTGTTCTACGAAGCACCGCACCGCATCGTCGAATGCGTGGTCGATCTGTGCGCGGTGCTGGGCGGCGAGCGCCAGGTCGTGCTGGCGCGCGAGGTCACCAAGCTGTTCGAGACCATCCATGCCTGCCGCCTGTCCGAAGCGGAAGCCTGGCTGCGATCCGACAGCGACCAGCAGCGCGGTGAGTTCGTCGTGCTGGTCTCCGGCGCAGTGCCGCAGGAAGGCTTGTCAGTCGAGACATTAAAGACGCTCTCGCTGCTGCTCGAAGAATTGCCGCTCAAACAGGCAGTACAACTCGCCGCAAAGATCAGCGGGGCCAACCGCAACGAGCTGTATCAGCGTGCATTGCAGATCAAACAGCAAGACCATGATGATGGCGACACCCACCGAGCCGGCGACGAGTGAAGCAGCTCATCTGCCGTCGCTGATCCGCGCGCTGTTGGCCGATCAGTCCTGCTATGACCATGCAGTGGGTGATGTGCGGTTGATCGAAACGCATATCTCCTGGGTGTTGCTCACCGGAGAGTTTGCCTACAAGGTCAAGAAGCCGGTGGATCTGGGCTTTCTGGATTTCAGCACGCTGGAGCTACGACAGCAGGCATGTGCCGACGAGGCGCGCTTGAACCGTCGGCTGGCGCCGGAAATATATCTCGGCGTGGTTGCCATCACCGGCAGCCAGCATGCACCGCGCATCAACGGCCCAGGCGCAGCCATCGAATATGCGGTGAAGATGCGAGAATTCCCGCCGGATGCCACGCTGGACCGGCTGGATGAGCGCGGCGAACTGGGC
>JBDTPM010000176.1:0-6028 GCA_039932695.1 Gallionella sp.
ATCTGATCTATCGCGCTCAAGCAAACGCCGGGCTCCGGTATCACCCTGAAGCGCCAGCAATTCTTCGCGGTAACGACGGGAGAATCCGACCGGATGGCCGCGCCTGCCAGCGCGGGATGGCGCAGCGATGGCTGCCCCGGCTGACAGCGCATCCCGCACGCCCGCGATCGCCTGTGCGGGAACAGCCGGCATGTCGGCCAGCCCGATCAGCCAACCGGCTGCATCACGGTTTGCACGCACGCCACTGACGAGGCTGGCAGCCATGCCCTGCGCGGCATCCACACATTCGACCCAGTTTATCGCCGCTGACTTGCCCGCACCCAACGCGGTTTCGATCGCACTGCAAAATGCTTCCGCTCCCGGTCTGACCACGACGGTGACATGCCCGAACGTATCCAGCCAGGGCAGCAGACTGTGTGCGGCAAGCGGCAGTTTCACGCCATGCAGCGTGATCGTATGCAGCAACTTGTCCGAGCCGAAGCGGTGTGAGGCGCCCGCTGCCAGCACGATGGCGGCGATGTCGCTCTTGTCAGGCAAGGCTTTCCCTGTCGAACGGCATGCGGCGCAAGCGCTTGCCGGTCAGCTTGAACAGCGCGTTGGCAACCGCCGGTGCGATCGGCGGCGTGCCCGGTTCGCCGATGCCGGTGGGCGGCTCATTGCTTGCCACGATATACACCTCGACCTGCGGCATCTCGGAAAAGCGCAGCGGCGCGTAGTCGTGGAAATTGGATTGCATCACACGTCCCTTCTCCAGCGTGATCGCGCCATGCAACGCGGCGGAGAGTCCATAGACGATTGCGCTTTCGATCTGCTGACGCACGCCGTCGGGGTTGATGATCATGCCGCAATCCACTGCAGACACCACGCGATGCACGCGGATCTTGCCGTTCTCCAGCGACACCTCGGCGATCTCCGCCACATAGCTGTCGAACGACTTGTGCACCGCGACACCGTAAGTGTGTCCTGCCGGCAATTTCTTTTTTCCCCAGCCGGCTTGTTGCGCGGCCAGTTGCAACACGCCCCGGTAACGCGAAGCGGCAGGCAGATTGTCCAGACGGTAAGCCACCGGGTCTTTGCCGGCAAGATGCGCCAGCTCGTCGATCATCGTCTCGACCACGAACGCGGTATGCGAATGGCCGACCGACCGCCACCACTGCACCGGCACCTCATTCTTAGTGCTGTGCAGATCGACCTGCAGATTGGGGATCAGATAAGGCAGCGTCGATGCGCCCTCCACCGAAGTGATGTCGATGCCGTTATGGACCATGAAGGCTTCGAATGCAGTCCCGGCAACGATGGACTGGCCAACGATGGTGTGTTTCCACGCCAGCGGCTTGCCGTTCTTTGCGATACTCGCCTCGATGTGGTCTGCCCACATCGGCCGGTAGTTGCCGCCGCGCATGTCGTCCTCGCGCGTCCACACCACCTTCACGGGTTGGCGGACCGCCATTGCCACCTGCACCGCCTCGATCACGAAGTCTGAGCGCGGATTGGCGCGCCGGCCAAAACCGCCGCCGAGGAAAGTCGTATGGAGTTCCACTTGTTCCGGCTTGAGCCCCGCGGTCACTGCCGCCATCGCGCCGTCCACGGTCTGCATCTGCGTGCCGGTCCAGATCGTGCAGTGATCGGGCTTGAGGTCCACCACCACGTTCAGCGGTTCCATCGCGGCGTGCGCCAGATAAGGTATTTCATATTCGGCGCTGATGCTCTTGTGCGCTTTCTTCAGACCCTGCTCGGTATCGCCCTCCTTGCGCGCCACCGCACCCGGCTGTTTGGCCAGCGCGGAATATTCCGCGCTCATCTTCGCGGTGGAGATCGCCCCGCCCGGCCCGTCATCCCATTCGATCTCCAGCAGGTCGCGCGCAGTCTTCGCAGGCCAGAAGCCGCTCGCGGCAACCGCCACTCCGGTGGGCACCTGATACACGCCCTGCACGCCCGCGATCTTGCGCGCCTCGGTCGCGTCGAACTTCTTCACCTTGCCGCCGAACACCGGGCTGCGGGCGATCAACACCGTCAGCATGCCGGGCAGATACACGTCGAGCCCGAACTGCGCGGTGCCGTTGATCTTCGCCGGTGTATCGAGACGTTTCGTATCCTTGCCGATGATCTTGAAATCCTTGGGCGACTTCAGTACGACGTTATCCGGCATCTGCTGTTTGGCAGCGGCATCGGCCAGCGCGCCGAAACTTGATAGTCTGCCGCTCTTCGCATGGATCACCTTGCTGCAATCGGCATGGCATTCGCTTTCCGGCACGCCCCATTGTTGCGCCGCAGCGCGGATCAGCATCACCCTGGCATTGGCACCCACGCGCCGCAATTGCTCCCACGACGACGGGATGCTGGAGCTGCCCCCGGTCATCTGCATCGGGAAACTGGTGTGGTTATACACCGCAGCGATCGGTGCGGACTCGACGCTGATGAGGTTCCAGTCCGCTTCCAGCTCCTCCGCGATCAGCATCGGCAGCGAGGTATAGACACCCTGCCCCATCTCGGATTTGTTGACCACGATGGTTATGCTGTCATCACTCGCGATGCGGATGAACGCGTTCGGCGGGTACACCTGCGCCGGCCGCGCATCGGCTGCAAGAGCACGGCCGCTCCGCATCGGCAGATAAAAGCCGATCACCAATCCGCCCATCAACCCGGCGGAATCCTTGAGGAACTTGCGGCGTGAAGGGTCTTGCGCGGCGATATCATTGATTTGGGTTTTCATTTGGTACCTCCCTTGTGTTCGGCAACCATGGGCTTTGCAGCCGCCTGCTGGATCGCCGCACGGATGCGGTTGTAGGTGCCACAACGGCACAGGATGCCATCCATCGCGGTAGTGATCTGAGATTCGCTGGGGTGCGGATTCTCCTTGAGCAACGCGGTGGCCGCCATGATCTGGCCGGACTGGCAATAGCCGCACTGAGGCACGTCCACTTCCTGCCAGGCCGATTGCACCGATTTGCCCAGCGTGGTTTCGGCAAGACCTTCGATCGTCGTGACTTGCTTGCCGCTCGCCATCGACACCGGCGTGACGCAGGAACGAATCGCGCGGCCATCCAGATGCACGGTGCACGCGCCGCACTGCGCGATGCCGCAGCCGTATTTGGTACCGGTCAGTTGCAGATGGTCGCGAAGCACCCAGAGCAATGGCGTACCTGGGTCGACATCGACCTTGGTCGCTTTGCCGTTGACGATAATTGAGATCATGAGCACACCTCCTGATTGACGGGTTGAGTAATGTTGATTGCTACAGACGATTGGTTTCGAACAGAGATCAGATGCGCGAGGATCGCGACTGCGATCTCCGGTGGGGTGCGGCTGCCGATGTTCAAACCCACCGGCCCGTGCAAGCGGTCTATTTCGTGAGGGGAAAGATCGAACAATGCCAGCCGCTCGCGGCGCTTGTCATTGTTGGCTTTGGAGCCCAGCGCGCCGACATAGAACGCCGGCGATTTCAGCGCCTCCAGCAGTGCCATATCGTCCAGCTTGGGATCATGTGTCAGCGCGATGATCACGGTCGATGCATCGGGTTGCAACGCTACCACCGCATCGTCCGGCATCTCGCCCGTCAGCGTCGTGTCCGGTACATCCCAGGTCTGGCGCATGTCTGCGCGCGGATCGCAGACGATCACCTGGTAATCGAGCGCCTGCGCCATGCGCGCGAGATAGCTTGAAGTCTGCCCGGCGCCGATGATCAGCATCCGCCAGCGCGGGCCGTGCACCGTGGTCAGCGTTGCGCCGTCGAACTGCATGCTGTCGGTACGCGTGGCATCTTTGATCTCCACCTGCAACGTATCGAGATGCAAGGTGCGCTTCACCAAGCGATGTGCCTGCACCAGTTGCATCACTTGTTCTACCGAATCCTGCTCGCGCACCGGCTCCACCACGAGGCGCATCACACCGCCGCAAGGCAAACCGAAACGCCTGGCTTCTTCTTTGGTGACACCGTATGTGATCACCTCGCAGCGATCGACCGGCAATTCGCCACGCTCCGCACGCAGCACCAGATCGTCCTCGATGCAGCCGCCCGACACCGAACCAACCGCCAGGCCGTCACCGCGCAGTGCAAGCATCGCGCCCCGCGGTCGCGGGCTGGAACCGAAGGTTTCCACCACCGTCACCAACCATAGCGGATGGCTCTCTGCCTGCCACTCCCGCAGCGCTCTGAGTACGGAAAGATCGACGCTATCCATCGTGACTCCCTGGCATTGTGACTTCTTGTTGAGTTTGCAAATCTACGCCGATCAGGCGACAAATTCAAATGGTCAGATTTAAGCTTGGTTCACGCGGTGGCGCGGAGATGCGGAGGAAGGAAGATTGTTTACAACGAGGTACAGTCAAAGGGAAATAATCATCCTCACGAGGACAATCCTATCAGCACATTGGTCATCTCCGCTGGATCATGGTCAAACGTCACCCCGATCTCGTCACCATAACACCAGGCAACAGTCGCATTGAACTGACCAAACCGATCGATCTGGATGCGTACATCCCTCCCCCGGCTAACATCCAGCCGTACGTACAGCCTTGCGCCCGAGGAAGAAATATTGGTAATCACGCAATCATGCCATTTCTCATCAATCATGATTTCCGCTTTGGTGCGGACCGTTTCACGGGGAAAATCACGCTCGTATTCGGCATCGTCAAATCCAGCCATCACTACCCCCTGAAAGTTTGTTTTGAAGATCGGTCCACCCCTGCAAGGGAAACGCGACCGCGATGAATTATAGCCCCATCCGGGAAATTCTGACTGCGGTCATGGATTGGCCCCATCAGCGCATTCGCCGAGGTTGTGATGATGCAGCAGCTCACAATGACATCTTCATCACACCTATCCTGACTGCGGATGGTTTCTTCCGCCGACCCCGCATTTCTCCTCCCCTGACAAGGGGAGGCCGGGAGGGGTTCGGTCTTTTTCACATACGACCCCGCATTTCTCCTCCCCTGACAAGGGGAGGCCGGGAGGGGTTCGGTCCTTTTCACATACGACCCCGCATTTCTCCTCCCCTGACAAGGGGAGGCCGGAAGGGGTTCGGTCTTTTTCACATATCCCCTCTCCCTCAGGGATAACCAGCCACTTGGTTGTCGTATTTTGACAACCTAGTGGAATGGCTAGTCGTTATATCAGAGGGCTATGTCATTAAACCACCCCGCCGCAAGCGGCGGGGTATTAGCAGGGTGGATAAAACGCCGAAGGCGTGTATCCACCAGCGAGGTGGAAACGCTGCGCTTTTTCCACCCTACAAAAAACACGCCCCAAGGGGCGGGGAATTGAACCCGCAAAGATTAAACCCGATGGTTCAGGTTTTTTTAACGGCAACTTTTATTTTGCTCTGTTTCCCCCACGCAGGTGGCAAATTGCCGGATACCCAATAGCACACATATGCCTTGCCACTCTTGACCCCACTGCAGGTCTGCAATTCCCGGCTGTGACACATCGAGTCTATCGTTGTGGTGAGTTCGGCCAATTTGACTTTGGGGACCACCCGCGTCAGCAGATTTGCCAGAGTGACCGGACTTTGGCTGGAAGATCCCGCCAATAATTTGAGAATATTTTCGCGTAACGTGGGAGTATGCATTATTGATAGTCGTAATAGAAACGATGAACAGTTAGATAATCCATTTTACTCTGATTGCGGTGGGCTGAGGGCAGGCATCAGACAACCCTGAACCATATCAGGCGGTGTTCAGGATCAACGCGGGCACCCGGGTCGCAATACTGCAAAGAATGTTTCCCTTGCCTCGCTCGTCGCGGGCTAGTAACCTTTCCAAATGATCATCAATGCGATGACCTTTTATCCAACAGGAGGACAGAAAATGCGCAATCTATTAATCGTATTGTCGATGCTGCTTTTCCCGGTGACCGCTGCCCACGCCGAGGTCAATATCGGCATCGGCATCAGTGCTCCCGGCGTCAGCATCGGGATCAACCTGCCGGCGTATCCGCGGCTCGTCCGGGTGCCGGGCTACCCCGTCTATTACGATCCACGTATTGAATATAATTATTTCTTCTACGACGGCCTGTACTGGGTGTTCCAGG
>JBDTPM010000177.1:0-12863 GCA_039932695.1 Gallionella sp.
GGATCGCTTTGATATCTTCCTTCCTCCAGCACTGGTAGACGGTCACCACCATCAACACCGCGCCGGCCGCACCGATGCCGGCCACTTCCGAGGGAGTGGCCCAGCCGCCGTACAGGGCGATCATGATGACGGCGATCAGGATCAAAAAGGGCAGCAGCCGCGGCAGCGACTCCATGCGGTCGCGCCAGCTGAAGTGTTCCTCATCCGTGATCGCGTGCCTGGTTGCGCCGACTGCCGCCAATGCGGATTTGCGTTCCAGGCTGTACTTGAACATGACCCAGAAGGCGAACAGCAAGACCAATAGCATGCCCGGCCCGATGCCGGCCATGAACAGTCGCCCGATGGACTGCTCGGAGGCGAGGCCGTAGAGGATCAGCGTGATCGAAGGCGGGATCAGGATGCCCAGAGTACCGCCGGCGGCGATAAGACCCGCGGCCAAGCCTTCTGAATAGCCGCGCTTGATCAGTTGCGGGATCCCCGAGGAACCGATCGCAGAGCAGGTCGCCGGACTCGAACCGCACATCGCGGCGAATACCGCACAGGCAAACACATTGGCCAGACCGAGTCCGCCCGGGATCTTGTACATCCATGCGTTGAGCGAGTTATATACATCTGCACCCGCACGGGTCTTGCCTATCGCCGCGCCCATCAGCACGAACAGCGGGATGGTCAGCAGCGTGAAGTTATCCAGCTCGGAGAATATGGTTTCAGCAACGGAATGGATGATCGGTGCCGGCATGAAGACCGCCATGAAAACCAGAGCGGAAAGACCCAGAGCGAAAGCGATGGGCATCCCCGAAAAAAGCAGCAGCAGGGTCACGCCAGCGTAGAGAAGACCGATCGTGCTCGTATCCATTAGGGCACCTCTAAAAATCCAGATTTCATCCCAACTGCGGTGTTGCGTAAAAAATTTCTTGCTTACATATCATACATATGCGGCGCGGCGAAATTTTTCCGCGCCTTGCATTTGGGCGAACTCTGAATTTTTAGAGGTGCCCATTATTCTTTCCACTCCGGTCCGGTTACATGTTGCCGTCCCTTCCAGCCGACCAGGGCGTCCACGATCTGTACCAGGAGCTGCAGGGATAGCGCCGTCGTTCCGATCGCCATGAAGACATAAGGGATCCACAGCTTGGGACCCCAGGTACTGTTGGTGACCCGGCCGTCCGCAAAGGCTTCACGGAAGAACTCCCAGGAATTCCAGGCCAGAAAAACGCAAAATACCAGCGACAGGGCATCGCCGATAAGGTAGCGCCACTTGTTTGCGCGCGGGGAGAGTATGTGCTCCAGCACCTCGATGGTCACGTGACCGCGCTGCAACTGGGTATAACCTACGCTCATGAAGGTGGCGATGATGAGCAGGAAGATGGACAGCTCTATCCCCCAGTCCAAGGGTGATGCAAAATAATATCGCATCACGACGCCATAGCAGACGATGACACTCGTAACCAGAATCGTGATGGCGGACAGATAACCGGTCAGGACATTGAAGCCCTTTACCGCCTGTGCAAAGCGCCGCCAGACGGACCGGCCACCCACCTGCGCCGGCCCCATGCCGGGGCTTTGGCGGGAAGTCGCACTCATGTCACTTTACTGAAAGGGCCATATCCAATAGTTGCTTGCCGTTGGGCACATTCTCGGCGAAGTTCTTGTAAGAGGTTTCCTTGGCGATAGCCAGCCACTTGTCGAAGGCGGCCTGATCCATGTCCACCACCTTGCTGCCCGCCTTCGCGTAGACCTCGGCGAGCAGCTTGTCATCTTTCTTGGCGCCTTCCACTGCGAAGGGTTCGAGTGATGCGCCTACTTCCATCACGACTTTCTGCTGGGCAGGTGTGAGGGTATCCCAGGAGGCTTTGGAGATCAGCAGAGGCTCGAACATGAACCAGAAGGACTTGTTCTTCGCTGTGGTTACCGCCTTGGAAACTTCATAGAGCCGGAAGCTGATCAGAGAGGTGCTGGAGGTAACCGCTGCATCCAGCACGCCCGAGGACATCGCGGTGTAGATCTCGCTGGATGGCAGGTTGGTGGCGGATCCGCCTGCGCCCTGGAGCAACAGATCCATGGTCTTGTCGCCGCCGCGGATCTTCAGACCCTTCGCGTCGTCCGGATTGACGATAGGCTTGTCGCGACTGACGATGCCGCCGGCCTGCCACACCCAGGCAACGATCTTGATGCCCTTGGAATCGAGGATCTTCACCAGTTCTGCGCCTATCGGTGCGGTCTTCCAGCGCAACCCCTGCTCATAGCTCTGCACCAGAGCCGGCATCAGGGTCAGGCCCACTTCAGGCACCTCGCCGCTACCGTAGGCCAGGGGCAACACGGACATGTCCAGTATGCCTTTGCGCAGCGCACCGAACTGGGTGTTGGTCTTCATCATCGAGCTGCCCGGATAGATCTCGATCTTGAGCGACCCGCCGGTTTTATCTTCGACCTGCTTCGCGAATTTGCGTGCCAGTTGATCGCGGAAATCGCCATCATCGCCGGTCGATGCGGGGAACTGATGAGAAAGCTTGAGGACTTTGACATCCTGTGCGTGTCCGGTTGCGGACAGACCCAGGGCCAGGATACCGGCAAAAGCGGACAATACCAAACTCCGTGCGTAGGACTTCATACATTTCTCCTCTGGTTGTTGTGCGACTGGACGACAGCAATACGAATCAGGAACAGCGATCGTTTGAATTTGAATTCAATATGTTTTGATCTGGATGCAAAATACCTAGCAAAGCATCTGCTGTCAACATTTAACGAATAATCGAATCGGGTTCAGAAATCGGGCCATGGATACAACTATCGAACTTGTCTATTATTTGTATTTGGTACTTGTGACTGAATTTTGCATGCCTCCGTTGCCCTGATTCAGTCCGGATATTTTTCCGCTAGCTGAATATGTTTTTTGCTGATAGATTACCCGCCTAAATATTTGACACCCACCGTGATATCTATGTGAGGTGGTGCAGTTATTGGATGATAGTCCGGCATGTTTCGCTCATCCAGTTTCGACCAGAGGTAACTGATAACGGCCAGAGCGTTTGATCAATTCGTCCGGAGGAATCTATGGCACAGTGGATCGCATACACGCACAAAGGCAAGCCGGGGTTCGGTCAGGTCGTGGGCGACCGGGTCGCAATCTACGAGGGGGACATGTTTGCCGGGCCGCGCAGCACCGGTGCGGAAATCGTGCTGGCGGATGTCACTATCGATCTGCCCTGCCGTCCGAGCAAGCTGATCGCATTATGGAACAATTACCACGCACAGGCGGCCAAGCAAAATCTGGCCATCCCTGCCGAGCCGCTTTATTTGATCAAAACCTCCAATAGTTACTGCGCGCACGAGCGTGCCGTAGCGCCCCCGATAGGCTACGATGGCCGGGTTGTTTACGAAGGCGAATTGGGCATAGTGATCGGCAGGCATTGCAAAAACCCGAGCGTGGAAGAAGCCGGACAGGCCATATTCGGATTTACCTGCATCAACGACATCACGGCTCTCGACCTGATCGCAAAAGATCCGGCGTTTGCACAATGGACCAGGGCCAAGTGCTTTGACGGTTTCGGGGTGTTCGGTCCGGTCATCGCAACAGGACTGGACTGGAAATCCCTGAGCGTCAGAACCCTGCTCAACGGCCGGGAACGCCAGAACTACCCGTGCAACGACATGATAATTTCACCGGAAAAGATCGTTCATGCCCTGGGTCAGGACATGACTTTGGAACCGGGCGACGTGATCGCGTGTGGGACCTCACTGGGCGTATTGCCGATGAAACCGGGATCGGTCGTCGAGGTTAATATCGAGGGCATCGGCACACTGCGCAGCACATACGGGGTGTCGGCCCTGGCTTGATGTTTTGATTTATTATTGAGATTTACATAATTGAAGACAGCGCTACATCATTCAGAATGGGATTGAGGAATTAAAAGAATTTCCACGTCATTCCGGCGCAGGCCGGAATCCAGTGGGTTTAAACAAAATGCATTTTTGTCTTGCTGGATTCCGGCCTGGCCGAAGGCCAGCCTGTCCTGAGCTTGTCGAAGGGCCGGAATGACGGTAAGTGTGTCGTAAATTAAGTAAAGATCAATAATTCAGCAAAAGACAACATCCATGAAAATTTGTATCGTAGGTGCGGGTGCCATCGGCGGCATGTTGGGAGTCAAGTTTGCGCTGAGCGGGCACGATGTGACTTTGATCTTGCGCGGCGCCAATCTGGCTGCAGTGCAGCAAAATGGCCTGAGGCTGATTGAAGAAGACGGCAACGAGCTGCTTGCCCAACCGATCAAGGCCACCTCTGCCATCGCGGAAGCGGGCGCCCAGGATGTGGTGATCCTGACGCTCAAGGCGCACCAGGTCGCCGTTGTTGCCGCTGAGCTTCCGGCGCTGATGCATGCCGATACTCGCGTCATCACGATGCAGAACGGCATACCCTGGTGGTATTTCCACAAGCTGCCGGGCGAGCTGGGGCAGCGTTATCAGGGAACGTCGGTCAAGGCTGTGGATCCCGACGGCATCATCGCAAAATACATCGACGTCGATCGCGTGATCGGCAGTGTCGTCTATCCGGCGAGTGAAGTGATACGCCCGGGAGTGATCAAGGTCATCGAGGGAAATCGCTTCACGCTCGGCGAGATCGACGGCAGCGACACGCCCAGCATACGCGAGATCAGTGACGCTTTCAAAAATGCCGGATTCAAAGCGCCAATCATCAATGATATACGCTCCGAGATCTGGTTGAAGCTGTGGGGGAACCTGAGCTTCAACCCGATCAGTGCGCTGACACACGCCACGCTGGAAGACATTTGCGTCTTTCCTGCAACCCGTGAATTGGCTTCAAACATGATGCGCGAGGCGCAGACCATAGGCGAAAAACTCGGCGTGCATTTCAAAGTCAGCCTGGAAAAGCGTATCAATGGAGCCCAGGCAGTCGGCCAGCACAAGACTTCCATGCTGCAGGATGTCGAGCTGGGCCGGCCGATCGAACTTGAAGCTTTGGTCGGCTCTGTGATAGAGCTTGGCAAAATCACCGAAACACCGACGCCCAACATCGATGCGGTATACGCGCTCGCATCTCTGTTGGCGAACAAGTTGCAACAGCACAAGGCGACTTTGCGTTTGTCCTGAACAGGCATCATCAACCTGCAACCCTATCTATTCCGGCTCTAACCTTAACAACCATGAAAAAATTCACTACTCTCCCTGAAATGATCGCGATATACGCAAAGGACACTCCTGCTGCGATCGCGATCACGGCGCCTTCTACAAAACCGCTGACCTATCAGGCATTGAATCTCCTCGTGGAAAATACCGTAAGGACACTCAACAAGCTGGGCGTCGGCAAGGGAGACCGGGTCGGGATCGTATTACCCAACTGTCCGGAAATGGCCACCTCATTCGTTGCGATAGCCAGTGGCTGTTCGGCGGCACCGTTGAACATGGCTTATCGAGCCGATGAATTCGAATTTTATCTCGGCGACCTGAAAGCAAAGGCACTGGTCGTCGCTAGCGGCAGCGATACCCCGGCCAGGGCCGTCGCCGCAAAACTGGGAATTGCAATCCTGGAGCTGTCCCCCCATCCTGAAGATGGCGCAGGCAGTTTCACAATCAGCAGTGCGGCTCAATCAGGCAAGCCGACCGCAAACGGCGGGCTGGCGCAAACCGACGACATCGCCTTGATCCTGCATACCTCCGGCACCACCTCTCGCCCCAAGATCGTGCCGCTCACCCACAAGAACGTCTGCGCTTCCGCGCGCAACATATGCACGACGCTCAAGCTCCGGCAGGACGACCGCGAGCTGCATGTGATGCCGCTGTTCCACATTCATGGCTTGATCGCAGGCGTGCTCGCACCGATGGCTGTCGGCAGCCAGATTTTCTGCACACCGGGTTTTAATGCGTTGAAGTTTTTTGGATGGATGAAAGAGTGCAAACCGACCTGGTACACCGCCGTACCGACCATGCACCAAACCATCTTGTCTCGTGCCGCAGGTAACATGGACGTCATTAAAAGCAATCCGTTGCGATTCCTTCGTTCATCCTCCTCGTCCATGCCGACGCAAGTCATCGCGGAACTGGAAAAAGTTTTCAGCGCGCCATTGATCGAGTCGTATGGCATGACGGAAGCCGCCCACCAGATGGCGAGCAACCCCTTGCCGCCCGCCAAACGCATACCCGGCTCGGTAGGAATCGCTGCCGGGCCGGAGATCGCGATCATGGATAATGACGGCAAATTACTCGCGTCCGGCGTAATAGGGGAAGTCGTGATACGCGGCGAGAACGTCACGCTGGGCTACGAGAATAATCCCAAAGCCAATGCAGAAGCATTTACCAATGGCTGGTTCCGCACCGGCGATCAAGGCTCGTTAACCAGCGATGGTTATTTGACGTTAACCGGTCGCTTGAAGGAAATCATCAACAGGGGAGGTGAAAAGATATCCCCGTTGGAAGTCGATGAAGTCCTGATGCATCACCCCGCAGTGATGCAGGTAGTTACCTTTGCAATGCCTCATGAAAAACTGGGTGAGGATGTCGCTGCTGCCGTGGTGTTGCGCGAGGGTCAAAGTTTGACCGAGCGTGAATTGCGCGACTTTGCGGCGACCAGGCTGGCAGATTTCAAGGTTCCTCGAAAGATATTGTTCATGGCAGAAATTCCCAAAGGCGCCACGGGTAAATTGCAACGTATCGGCCTTGCCGCCAAGTTGGGATTGGGTGCATAGTCCGCCCGTTTGATTGCTCTTATTGCAGCAATTCCTGGGCAGCCAGAACACCGCTTCCTTTCAGCTTGATGCCAAATGCTTTCATGCCCATTTCGCAGCCACTGATAGCTGCCAGCAATGTAAGTGCATTGCAGTCCCCCATGTGGCCGATCCTGAAAACCCGCCCCTTGATCTTGCCCAGCCCGGTGCCCAAAGAAAGGTTGTAACGTTCGAGTATCAGTTTGCGAAGTGCGTCTGCATCAACCCCTTCAGGTGTCACCACTGCAGTTACCACCGGCGAATATCCGGCTTGGTCCTGGCATTGGGTCTCCAGACCCCACGCGGAAACTGCTGCACGGCATGCCGAGCCCAGGCGTTGATGGCGCGCAAAGATATTGTCCAGTCCTTCAGTCATCAGCATTTCGATAACCTCGTGCAATCCATAAAGCAGATTGATTGAAGGGGTGGTCGGCCAATAGCCGGTTTTATTCGCCTCAAGGATGTCATCCCAGGCCAAAAATGCCTTGGGTGATCTTGCGGTCTTGCTCGCTTCGAGCGCCTTGAGGGAAATTGCATTGAAGCCCAGCCCCGGCGGGAGCATCAGGCCTTTTTGCGAACCGCATATAGAAACATCCACGCCCCATTCATCATGGCGATAATCGGCGGCAGCCAGGCCCGAGACGGTATCGACCATCAGCAAGGCAGGATGTCTGGCCGCATCGATCGCCTTGCGCACGGCAGCCATATCTGAAATTACGCCGGTCGCAGTCTCGTTATGTACGACACAGACCGCTTTGATCTGATGACCGGTATCAGCTTTGAGGCGCTCTCCGATCATTGCGGCATCCACGCCGTAACGCCAGTCCATCTTGCCGGCTAATGCCAGAAACTCTGTCTTGTAACCCAAACGATCAGCCAGCTTTTTCCACAAGGTTGCAAATTGACCGGTCTCAAACATCAGGATATGGTCCCCGGGAGACAGCGTATTTACAAGGGCGCCTTCCCATGCCCCCGTGCCGGATGCCGAGTAAATGATGACGGGTTGTTTGGTTTTGAATATCTGCTTGATGCCGGAAAGCACTTTCAAACCCAGTTGGCCAAACTCAGGGCCGCGATGATCGATAGGCGGAAAGCTGATCGCTCTCAGGATGCGTGCAGGAACCGGACTCGGCCCGGGAACATGCAGGAAGTGCCGGCCAGACGGATGGGTATCGAATTCGAGCATGTTATTTACCTCCTGATGTTTACCAAAGTGTAAATTCATTTCACTTTTTCTATTCTCACACAAAATAGCTCAAAGTGGCCGGGGGAGTTATATTTTTGAGGCAGAAAATATTTCGAACATGATCGCTTTCATGCAAATCGAATAAGCAACCTGTATCCACTGTTGAAGCGTTAAATACATGCCACGGGATTTGGTGTGGCTCGGAATCTTCATGGTATTGACGATGAACATCGGATTGATTGGAATTCTGGTGCGAGAGTTGTGTTGACTTGTGCGGTTGAATTTCCTATTCTTCGAGGCCCAATCCCGTTACATTGTGTGCCGGGATCAAGGACAAGTGAAAACAATTCCTCCTCTGTGTAGCCACAACACTAGAGATCATTTGGAATGAACCTGTTTCCTGCCGTTAGGTAATCGTCTTCGGATCTTGTTTCACCGCGGATGTTTGCCGAGTGGAGATTACAAAAAATAACGACAGATACAATCATCGTACATAATTGACTGGGAGGCTCAATGCAACACACTACTGCAAGCAATTTGTGTAACACCTTTGTCAGGACAGTTTTCGCCGCCACGACCATTCTGGGGTTGTCATTGCCGGCAACGGTGCAGGCGGAATGGGAACCCACCAAGCCGGTTGAATTTATCGTTCCTGCCGGGACCGGAGGCGGTGCAGACCAGATGGCGCGTCTGATTCAGGGCGTAGTCACGAAGCATAACCTGATGAAGCAGCCGATGGTGGTCGTCAACAAGGCGGGCGGCGCCGGCGGCGAGGGCTTCCTCTACATCAAGGACAGCAAGGCAGATCCGCACAAGATCGTCATTACCCTGAGCAATCTTTTCACCACCCCTCTGGCAACCGGCATTCCGTTCAACTGGAAGGACCTTACGCCAGTCTCGATGCTTGCGCTGGACGAGTTCGTGTTGTGGGTCAACGCCGATTCGCCGTACAAGACCGCCAAGGAATATCTGGCGGCGATAAAAGCCGGCGACAACAACCAGTTCAATATGGCAGGCACCGGCTCGAAGCAGGAAGACCAGATCATCACGGTCGCCCTCGACAAGTTCACCGGCAAGAAATTCACCTATGTACCCTTTAAAGGGGGCGGTGATGTCGCCGTGCAACTGGTCGGTGGTCACGTGAATTCCACCGTGAACAATCCGATCGAAGCCGTGGCTCACTGGCGTGCCGGCAAACTGCGTCCGCTGTGCGTGTTCGACGATCAGCGCATGCCGTACAAGGAAAAGGTCACCGACACCATGTCGTGGAATGACATTCAAACCTGCACGGAAGCCGGCGTTAAAGTGGACTATCTGATGCTACGCGGCATTTTCATGCCCGGCGGCGTCAGCCAGGACCAGACAAATTTTTACGTCAGCCTGTTCAAGAAAGTGATCGAAACGCCTGAATGGAAAGAATTCATGGAAAAGGGCGCGTTCAACCAAAGTTTCATGAGCGGCAAAGAATACTCCGACTGGGTGCAGAAGGCCGAAGAAACGCACAAGACATTGATGATGGATGCCGGGTTCATCGCCAAGTAGCGCAGGCTCGCTGTCAGGCGGGCTTCGGCAGTTGCGTCTGGCAACCGGCGAACGGGGTGAGGATCGTATCCTGGTCTTCACCCTGTTTTTTGCCGGCGCGTCACGGCGTGTGATGGAAGACTGAGGAGTTGGGGATGCACGAAAACAATCATTCCGAAGACAGAAGACAGCGTGGTGTCTCCACCAGGAAGGTGGAAAAAGAAAGACGACATCGCGGCGTCTATTCAGAAAGAAGACAGCACGGCGTGCCGGTGAAAACAGACAGAAGGTGGCACGGCATATCCACGAAGGCGGTGGAAGTCGTCGTGTCCGCGATCATGTTCGGGCTCGGACTGGTGGTGATCTTCGACAGCCGCCGTGTAGGGTACGGCTGGGCCGACGATGGCCCGCAGGCGGGTTATTTCCCTTTCTATATCGGCCTGATCCTTTGTGCCGCAAGTGCGTGGACGCTGCTGCAGGGCGCGTTTTCCAACCGCGCCACGGCGGGGGTGTTCGTCAGCCGCAAGAAACTCCGGCTGGTGCTGTCGGTTTTTTTCCCGTCCCTGATCTACGTAATTGCCATCTATCTCATCGGTATCTATGTTTCGTCCGCGCTGTTCATCGGGGCGTTCATGTATTGGCATGGAAGGTTCCCGTGGATCAAGATCATCCCGGTCAGTTTGATCGTGCCAGTGTCCATGTTCCTGCTGTTCGAACTATGGTTCATGGTGCCGCTGCCCAAGGGGCCGCTCGAAGCACTGGTCGGTTACTGATGCCGTGGTCGATGAGCGCGACAGGGCGATAACATTTTTACGTTGTATTCAGGGTATGTGGTAATAAGCTACTGCAACCCGCAAAAGGGGAGAACGAGGCGTGGATGATTTTAACAGCCTGATGCATGGTTTCAGCGTCGCGCTCACGTATCACAATCTGCTGTACATGCTGGTCGGCATCCTGCTGGGCGTGCTCATCGGCGTGTTGCCAGGACTCGGCGGCGCCAACGGCGTGGCGATCCTGTTGCCGCTCACGTTCACGATGCCGCCGACCAGCGCCATCATCATGCTGTCCTGCATTTACTGGGGCGCATTGTTCGGCGGCGCGATCACGTCCATTCTTTTCAATATTCCAGGCGAGCCGTGGTCGGTGGCGACTACCTTTGACGGCCACCCGATGGCCAAGGCCGGCCGCGCCGGCGAGGCGTTGACTGCGGCGTTCACGTCATCGTTCGTCGGCGCCCTGGTTGCGGTGATCATGATCACGTTCCTCGCGCCGATGGTGGCGAAATTCTCATTGCGGTTCGGGCCGCCTGAATTCTTTGCGGTACAGCTGCTCACCTTTTGCAGCTTCGTCGGCCTCGGCAAGGGTCATCCCGCCAAGACCCTGACAGCCATGATGATCGGTTTCGCGCTCGCTGCGGTCGGGCTCGATTCCGTGACCGGTACACTGCGCATGACTTTCGGCACAAGCGAGTTGCTGCGCGGTTTCAACTTCCTGATCGCGGTCATCGGCTTGTTCGGTATCGGCGAGATCCTGCTGACCATGGAAGAGGGTTTGGCGTTCAAGGGCGTGCACGCACGGATCAACCCGCGCGTCGTCTGGCACACCTGGAAGCTGATGCCGAAATACTGGCTCACCGCGCTGCGCGCGACACTGATCGGATGCTGGATGGGAATCACGCCGGGCGGCGCGACACCGGCGTCGTTCATGAGTTACGGTATCGCCAAGCGTTTCTCCAAAACCGGCGAAAAATTCGGCACCGGCGAGATCGAGGGCGTGATCGCGCCGGAAACTGCCGCGCATGCAGCCGGCACCAGCGCGTTGTTGCCGATGCTGACGCTCGGCATTCCGGGCTCCCCGACCGCGGCGGTATTGCTGGGCGGTCTGCTGATCTGGGGCCTGCAGCCCGGACCGCTGCTATTCGTGGAACAGAAGGAGTTCGTGTGGGGCCTGATCGCGAGCATGTATATCGGCAACGTAGTCGGCCTGATCATCGTGCTGACCACGGTGCCCTGGTGGGCGGCGATCCTGCGCGTGCCGTTTTCCATCATTGCCCCGGTCATCGTCGTGATCTGCGCGATCGGCGCCTATACTGTGAATAACGCGATGATGGACGTTGTGCTGATGCTGGTGTTCGGTGTCGTGGGATACCTGTTCAAAAAACTGGATTATCCGCTGGCGCCGCTGGTGCTTGCGCTGGTGCTGGGTGACATGGCGGAAAGTTCTTTCCGCCAGTCGATGCTGTTGTCACACGGCGAGGTCTCGATATTCTGGTCGAACGGACTGGTAGGAAGCATTTGCGGCTTGGCCTTGCTGATGCTGTTCTGGCCGGTCATTTCGGAAATTCTGCAGCGGATGCGCCGCGGCAACAACGATCTGGACGCACAGCGTCCTGTGGAATAGGGAAGGAGGGTCTTATGCCAGTGATCGCCATGAACCAGGAAATGGGTGCGCGGGGGAAATTTGTCGCCGAGAAACTTGCAGAGGAACTGGGCCTGGAGATCGTGCACCACGAGATCATTGATCATGTGGCCGAGAAGATGCATGTGCGCAAGAGCGCGCTGCAGCGCTTCCTCGAGGGCAAGGCCGGATTGCTCGAACGCTGGGGCACAGATGAGGCCAACCTGGCACTGTACAAGTCTGAAGAGATTCTCGCGCTTGCGGCAAAGGGCAATGTCATCATACGCGGCTGGGGTGCCACGCATGTGCTGCGACCGATCCCGCATATCCCGTGCGTGCGAATCGGCGCACCGTTTGCAACGCGCGTCAATTGGCTCATGACCTCGCTCGGCACCGACGACGAGGAGATGGTCGCCGATGAGATTCGACACAGCGACATGGCGCACCGTGCCAACATGCAGCATCAGTTCGGCGTGGCCTGGGGCGAACCCATGCAGTACGACATCACGCTCAACACAGAGCGCGTGTCGGTAGACACCTGCGTCGAGATGATCAAGGAACTGCTGACGCGCCCCGAGTTCAAGGAGTCGCCGGAATCGCACGCCAAGCTCGCCAACCTGACGCTCGAATATCACGTGCGCGCGGCCTTGCGCGCCAGCACCAAAACGTCAGATGTCAAGATATCGATCAGTACCGACAGCGGTAAAGTAACCCTGAAGGGTATTACCGCCGGATCCGATGAGCGTCACGACATCGCCGAGGTCGTACGTCATGTTCCCGGGGTGAAGGGTGTGGACAACAAGCTCAAGACCATGAAAGACACAAAGATGTTTCCGTCGTCCAAAACGTAAATTATTAGAATTGTTATTTTGCATTCCCGAGATTTAGCCAAGCCTTGATCGAGTGTGATTTCAGTGAGCTAACTCGGTTTATTGGGAGGCAAATTGCCAAGCACTTATTGAGGTTTACATATTTGAAGACAGCACCTCATCATTCAGAATGGAATTGGAAAATTGAATAAACCCTAATTATTCGTTTGA
>JBDTPM010000178.1:0-7873 GCA_039932695.1 Gallionella sp.
GAGATGGCGATCCTGCGCGACCCGCTGCTCGAGCAGGCGATGATCTACGGTGAGGCGCGCCCCTATCTGGTCGCTCTGGTGGTACTCAATCCCGAGGCATGGATAAAGTTCGCCAAACAGGTCGGTGTGCGCGCCGACATGCCGGAAGCGTACACCGACAGCCGCGTTCTGGCGGCTGCATTGCAGCGGATCTCGGATAATCTGCGCGCCTTCCCCGGCTATGCCAAGGTAAACCGCGTGCTGCTGTTGCAAGAACCATGGAGCATAGACAACGGTCTGCTTACGCCCACCCTGAAGGTCAAACGCGCAAAAGTGGTCGAGAAATTCGCCGCCCAGATCAAAGATCTGTACGAAGGCCATTGATCATGAGCGAGCAACAAACGAACGTTTCCCTGCCGCAACGCGAGCCGACCATCCGTGTGGCGGCGATGCCTTCCGATGCCAATTACACCGGCGACATCTTCGGCGGCTGGCTGATGGGGCAGGTGGACATCGCGGGCAGCATCCCCGCGTTGCATCGCGCCAAAGGCCGGGTCGCAACCGTGGCGGTGAATTCCTTCGTGTTCAGGCAGCCGATCTTCGTCGGCGACGTGGTCAGTTTTTACACCAGGATCGTGAAGGTAGGGAATACTTCGATCACCGTCGAAGTCGAGGTCTATGCGCAGCGCGATCCGGCCAAACCGACCTGCGTAAAAGTGACCGAGGCCACGCTGACCTATGTCGCGGTGAGCGAAGACCGCAAGCCACGGCTTGTTCCGCCCGCCGATTGAGCGCATGATTGCGCAGCGGGAATCAATGATCCATTTTTTAACAACCACAGGGAGGAAACATCATGAAATTCAAGCAAACCGTTCTGAATTGTTCCGTTGCGGCTGTACTGGCTGCCTTGTCCGGAACTGCCGCGGCGTCCGGCTTCGCGTTGATCGAACAAAGCGGCAGCGGCTTGGGCAATGCCTATGCGGGCGGCGCGGCGGGTGCGGAAGACGCCTCGACGATCTTCTACAACCCGGCAGGTATGTCGCGCCTGAACGGAAAGCAGGTCGTGGTGGCGGGTAACATGATCAAACCCACGGCGAAGTTTTCCAATACCGGTTCTACTGCTGCCGCATTGCAGACCACCAACAACGGAAATGGTGGTGATGCGGGCAGTTGGGCTTTGGTGCCTAACGCCTACTTTGCAATGGAGTTGAGTCCGCAAACGCGCGTCGGGCTGGGCATCAATGCGCCGTTCGGTTTGCAAACTGAATATGACGCGGATTGGATCGGGCGCTTTCAGGCGATGAAATCCAAGCTGCAGACCATCAATCTGAACCCAGCCGTTTCCTATGATGTCAATGAAACGGTCTCCTTCGGTGCAGGGCTGAACTATCAGCGTATTACCGGCGATCTAACGAGCGCTGTAAATTATGCGGCCGCTGCATTTGGAGCTGTTGGGGGAGGTGCGACGGGTGTGGCAGTTGCAAATGCTGTCATTGCAGCAGGTGAAGGTGAAGGTGTATCGACGATTAGCGGGAACGACTCTGCTTGGGGTTATAACTTGGGACTTTTGTTTAAACTGTCGCCGCAAACCCGTGTAGGTTTGGCTTACCGTTCAACCGTTAAATACACCTTGTCCGGCACGGTGGGTTTTTCTGCCAATCGACCGAGTGCGGCTACCATGACGCCGGTAGTTGGGGGTGCGACTGCCACAGCCGTTGCGGCAGGTATTGCTGCAGCAACAGCCGATGGTGGTGTGACACTGCCGATCACCATGCCGGATTCTTTTTCGGTGAGTGGTCTGCATCAGTTGGATGACAGCTGGGATGTGATGGCGGATGCGACCTGGACCGGCTGGAGTGTATTGGAGCAGCTCAAGATCGACCGTAGCTCGGGCACGAATCTGCTGACCGTGCAAGAACACTGGAAGAACACCTGGCGTGTTGCGGCCGGAACCAGCTATCGCTATAACGAACAATGGAAGGCGCGTGCCGGATTAGCTTTCGACCAGGCACCTGTTTCCGATACATACCGCACCGCACGTATTCCCGACAATGACCGCACCTGGATCACAATGGGTGGTCAATACAAACCGTCCAAGGAAAGTGCGCTGGATTTCGGTTATGCGCATTTGTTCGTGAAGGATTCGACGATTGCCGACATGCAAGCTGCGGGCGGCAAGGGTAACCTGATTGGAACCTACAAGAACAGCGTGGACATCTTCAGTGTGCAATACGCTCACAGTTTCTAAACCAGTATGACGTTGACGACGGGAAGGTTCGCCTTCCCGTTTTTGCTTTAAGAACCAGTTTTGGAGTATTGCTATGAGCAGCGATTTTCAGGTACGCAAAGTTGCAGTTCTGGGCGCAGGGGTCATGGGTGCGCAGATCGCCGCGCATCTGGTGAATGCCAATGTCGAGACGCTGCTGTTCGAGTTGCCTGCAAAAGAAGGTGATCCCAACGGCAATGTGAACAAGGCCATAGAGGGCTTGAAGAAACTTGACCCCAGCCCGGCTGCATCGCCCGCCAAGCTGACTTTTCTCCAGCCTGCCAATTACGAACAGCATCTGGAGAGATTGCGCGAGTGCGATCTGGTGATCGAGGCGATCGCCGAGCGTATCGACTGGAAATCCGACCTGTATAAAAAGGTCGCGCCGTTTCTCGGCGCGCAGACCATCTTCGCCAGCAACACCTCCGGCCTTTCCATCAACACTCTGGCGCAAGCCTTTCCCGAGACTTTGCGCCACCGTTTCTGCGGCATCCACTTCTTCAACCCGCCGCGCTACATGCATCTGGTCGAACTGATCCCCTGCCGCGAGACCGAAGCAGGTTTGCTCGATCAACTGGAAACCTTTCTCGTCTCCACGCTGGGTAAAGGCGTGGTGCGCGCCAAGGACACGCCCAACTTCATCGCCAACCGTATTGGCGTGTTCTCGATGCTTGCAACCAAACACCACGCGCAGGCATTCGGTCTGGGCTTCGACATGGTGGACGCGCTCACCGGGCGCTACCTCGGCCGCCCCAAGAGTGCCACTTTCCGCACGCTCGATATCGTCGGCCTCGACGTGTTCGCGCACGTGGTCGAGACCATGCGCACCAACCTCACCACAGACTCGTGGCACAAATATTACGAATTGCCGGAGTGGTTCAAATACCTCGTCGACCAAGGCTCGCTGGGGCAGAAGACCAAGCGCGGCATCTACCAGAAGATCGGCAAGGACATCCACGTGCTCGACCTGCACACCAAACAATACCGCCTCTCCGATGCCAAGGTCGACGATGGCGTGAAGGACATCCTGCGCGAGCGCGACTGGGCGAAGAAACTCGCCGGGCTGCGCCGCAACCAGCATCCGCAAGCGCAGTTTTTGTGGGCGACGTTCCGCGACGTGTTCCATTATTGCGCGATCAACCTGCCTCTCATCGCCGACAACGCGCGCGACCTCGACCTCGCGGTGCGCTGGGGCTTCGGCTGGGACACCGGTCCGTTCGAGATCTGGCAGGCCGCAGGCTGGCAGGAAGTGGCAGGCTGGATCGCACACGATATCCAGACCGGCAAGGCCATGTCGGATAAGCCGCTGCCCGAATGGGTCACCGACCCGGCGCGCCACGGGGTACATGGCATCAATGGTTCCTATGCGCCGCTGGGAAAAAACTATCAGTCGCGTTCCGATCTTTCTGTCTACAAACGCCAGCTGTTCCCCGACCGCCTGCTCGGCGAATCGGTGAAATACGGCGAGACCGTGTTCGAGAACGAAGGCGTGCGCATGTGGCACATGAAAGACGGCATCGCGATACTCAGCATCACCAGCAAGATGCACACGCTCGGCAACGAAGTGCTGGACGGCATCCTGCGCGCGGTGGACGAGGCCGAGGCGAAATTTAACGCGCTGGTCATCTGGCAGACCGAGCCGCCGTTTTCGGCGGGCGCAAACCTGCTGCAGGCGATGCAAAGCCTGCAGGAGAATGCAGAATCCGGCGGCCTGTTCGACAAGCTCAAGGGCGCGGCTACCCGTGTCAAATACACCATCGCGGGCGGCGGCGGACTGGGCGATATCGCCAACGCCGTCACCGGCAACGTGCCGCGCCTCGCCGATGTGGTGAAAAAATTCCAGGTTGTCTCGCAACGTCTCAAATATGCGAGCGTACCGACCGTCGCCGCGGTGGATGGCTTGGCACTCGGCGGCGGCTGCGAATTCGCCATTCATTGTTCAAGATTGGTCGCGACACTTGAAAGCTACATCGGCCTGGTCGAGGTCGGTGTCGGCCTGCTGCCTGCGGGCGGCGGCTGCAAGGAGATGGCTTCGCGCGCCGCGCAGGAGGCGCAGCGTTTCGCCAGCGACAACCGCGTCGACGTGTTCCCCTACCTGCGCAAATATTTCCAGCAGATCGCGATGGGCGAAGTTTCCAAGAGCGCCGAGCTGGCGCGCGAGATGGGCTACTTAAAACAATCCGACCGTATCGTGATGAACCGCTTCGAACTGCTGCACGTCGCCAAGGAAGAAGCCAAGGCGCTCATCGCCACCGCCTACCGCCCGCCGCTGCACCAGCGCCAGATACAGGTCGCCGGGCGCACCGGCATCGCCACGCTCAAGGCCGCGATGATCAACATGCTGGAAGGCGGCTTCATTTCGGCATACGACTACAACATCGGCAGCCGCATCGCAGAGATCATGTGCGGCGGAGATGTGGAAGCGGGCAGCATGGTGGACGAGGATTGGCTGCTCGACCTTGAACGCAAGCACTTCCTCGAACTGGTTGCTTCGCCTAAGACTCAAGAAAGAGTTGAGTACATGCTGAAGCATGGGAAGCCGTTGCGGAATTGACTGAGGGTTCAACATCGTGGATCCAAAATTATTACAAATGAACTACAGTCATAGCCATCATGAATAATATTTTATCCAGCAACACGGAATCGATTAACCTTATCAAGCTGATTAGTTCATTATCGCAGACGGCGCCACATATACTTAAGCTAACCCGTGACTGGGATGTAATTGCGCGCCGTTACGGGCTGCAAGGTGGCAAGGTTTACACGCTTCAAGATATTGGCGATTACTATGACATCTCACGAGAGCGAGTGCGTCAAATCGAAGCTAAAGCAACCAATCGAATTCACGCTGCCATTATCAGTGACTCAACATTACCTACCGAACTTGGAACTGCTCAAGAACGCAAGAATGAGCTAGCTCAAGTACATAAAGGAATTAATTCATTTGGTCAGGTAATTTCCATTGATGAAGTTAATGAATATTTTGAGCAAAGATACAGCACAAAGTTAACACCCCATGATTTGGGAGCTATTCGCCTACTTCTTGCCATGCTTGAATTTAACGAGTCTCCTGAGAAAATTAAAGATTCGTCAGTAGCATTAAAAACATCTTGGGTGAAATCAAACTTTCCCAATATCAGCGCCTTACATCAAACAGCTCGGGCTATTCATGCCGTCCTATCAGAGACAGGTATTGCATTACCTTTATTTGACTTGAAAATTGCAATCGTAAAGAAGCTCAAGCAAAAAATTGATAACTCTCTAATTACAAATGCCATAAAGATTTGCGATGAAATTGAGCGGAAGCAACCAGACCTTTTTCAACTTCGATTCGAGCATCTACACTCATTAGCTGACAAGGCGTATCGAATACTTTTCGATAATAATGGGCCACTTCATATTTCCGAGATTAAGACGGAAATTTCTCATCGATTGGCAGTAATTGGCCAGCATGAAAAAATTCCTTCTCGTAGCATCCAGCAACAACTTGTTTCTGATTTACGTTTTCTTCCAATTGGGCGAAGTGGTAAATGGGTATTGGCAGGTTGGAAAGGTTACAGCAAAGACTCCATCCTTTCACTGATCGAAGAGTTTTTCAATCTACGAAAAACTGCTGTAACTCTGAACGAGGTTTTTGAATATGTTGTTTCAAAAAGGCCTGACGCATCAATAAATTCAATTAAAATTTATTTATCCAATGGGAACTTAAAAGAGAATAGATTCATTAAGGTCTCTAAAGATAAATATGAGCTCAGTGAATGGGGTGGGCAAGCCATTCCAACAAAAATAATACGCAAGAAAATCGTTCGTAAGGTACCAACTCTTGAGCAGACGATCCAAGAGGAAATATCAAGCTATTTGACCAGTCGTCCCAATCAAGAGTCCCTTGTAAACACACTTGCAGAGCACGTTATGCAATGTACGAAATGCAAACGTCCTACTTTTTACGCCTATTTGGCGAAGATGAAAAACGTCGTTAAATATAATGACAATAAAAATTTGAGATGCAGACTAACTCAAGACCAAGCAACTAGAAGTGATCATCTGCAGTTCACTCAAATAAAAAATATTAACGATCAAGTATTGAGAGGAAATCTCGAGCGAGCTATTAAAAATCTTAACCTTGAGCACGTAGACTTGGGCTTGTTTAGTCTTGGTAGAATATTCGAAGCAGAACTCAGGTCATTTCTTGAAGTTGCTAGAGAGAAAAAGATTTATACAGTTACAGCCGCTGATTTGGAAAAGTTGGCTTCGATGATAGATTGCCTTGAGCGAAATAAAGTAATTAATGAAAAACATGTCCTAACATTTTTGCGTCAAGATCGTAATGAGCGTGCTCATGGAAGAATACCCAGCACCGAAGAACGAGAACGACTATTACAGGATGCGCCACATTCAGCGGGCCTTTTTATCCAATATATAGCGATGTTAAATAAAAAGAAGTTAGAGTTAACCTGAACAAGGTTAGAGCGACAGGGAACGCACCACGTTTTCATTAGAGAGGTGAACATCATGACCAAACTATTAACTAAAGGAATTAACTAAAGGGGCCAGGCTCGAATTAATTTTTAGCCTGAGAATAATCAGGGTCGCGATAAGGGGGGCGATTTGATTCCTCGAGCGCCAATAAGCGACCATTGCGGAGACCTGTTTAGAGTGCTATTCTTGGCTCCATTTAATGGAGGCAAATCGAATGGCACATGTGATTTTGGCGGAAACGACCGCGAGCGTTTCAGAACTGAAAAAGAATCCGATGGCGACGGTTGCAGCTGGTGAGGGTTTCCCGGTGGCGATCCTGAACCGCAACGAACCGACTTTCTATTGCGTTCCGGCCAAGGCTTATGAAGCGCTGATGGATAAGCTGGAGGACCTGGAGTTGAACGCGATTGCCGACGCGCGGCTGAAAGACGGCAAGCGTCCGGTGCGGGTCAAGCTTGATGAGTTATAAGCTGGACTTTCATCCGGATGCGCTGGCGGAATGGCGCAAGCTGGATACAACGGTCAGCGAACAATTCAAGAAGAAACTGGCCGAGCGATTGCAGCATCCGCGCGTTCCTTCAGCAAAACTCACAGGCCATAAAGACCGGTACAAGATCAAGCTGCGCAGTGTGGGATACCGGCTTGTGTACGAAGTGCGGAATACCGTGTTGCTGGTGATTGTGGTCGCGGTCGGTAAGCGTGAACGCAATGCGGTTTATCGAGCGGCAGCGAAACGTTAATCGGAGAACATCATGAGCAAACAAGTCCAGGAAGCCTACATCGTCGCAGCAACTCGCACGCCGGTCGGCAAGGCGCCGCGCGGTATGTTCCGCAACACCCGCCCCGACGATCTGCTGGTGCATGTGTTGAAGAGCGTGCTGGCGCAGGCGCCGTCGCTCGATCCGGCCAGCATCGGCGATGTGATCGCCGGCTGCGCGATGCCGGAAGCGGAGCAGGGCACCAACGTGGCGCGCATTGCGCTGCTGCTGGCCGGGCTGCCGAACACCGTTCCGGGGCTGACCATCAACCGCTTCTGTTCGTCCGGCGTGCAGGCGGTGGCGCTGGCGGCGGATCGCATCCGCCTGGGCGAGGCCGAGGTGATGATCGCGGCGGGCGTGGAGAGCATGAGCATGGTGCCGATGATGGGCA
>JBDTPM010000179.1:0-3223 GCA_039932695.1 Gallionella sp.
GGGATCGGCGTTATCGGTTCCCAGCTTGGTCACGTTCAACGCCACGATACGGATACCATCGAGCTTGATCGGGAAATCACGCATCGTTCCTTTGCCCAACTCTTCCTGCATATCAGAGAAAACGACGATGGTCTTGATGCCGGCCTTGGTCTCGTTCAGGTATTCCGCTCCCTGGATCAATCCGCCGGTTATATCGGTATAAGCACTGCCTTTGACTGCCTTGGCAAATGCCTCGATCTTGGCTTTGAACGCGCGCTTTTGCTGGGTTGCCTGAGATGGGCGCTTGTCGAAGGTGACCTTGGCGACGATATCCTTTTCCGAAAAACTGCGTGTCTCCACCTTGGCCACCGCCAGCGAATCGCCTGGGTTCAGGGTGGCCAGCAGGTAATTGATGATCTTGCTCGCCTTGTTCATCTCCTGGGCATAGGTTCCGGAAGTGTCCACCAGCATATATACACCCTGGCTGTGCATGCGGCTGTCGCCACAGGCGCTGACGAGCAGGATACCGAACAGCATGATGCAGACTTGCGTAAATCTTCTCATGATGTGCTCCCTTATTTGGCTTGTCCTTTAGCAGAAGCGCTACTCTGTAACGTCACCACCCAGCGTTCTATCATCAGCGGAATGACGATCGGGATGTCATAGATCAGTTCCAGCACTTTGGCGAGACGCCGGAACACCACACCGGTGAACCTGAGTGCAAACGCGGCCAACCGCATGGTCTGCACCAACAGCACACCGATGACGGTACGCAGCGAATGCACCACACTTTCCAACGGGATCGCCACGAAAGCCAAAGCGAATGGCAACACGAAACCCATGATCATCTGTCCGGCCATCGGGATGTTCGAGATCCAGCCTTCTGACACCGGCGGAGCGGCGGAGGCCAGATCTCGCATCAGTGAAGCCTTGTCCGAGATCAGGATGTCACGCATCAGCGCCAGCGACGACTCGATAGCGGCCAGGATCACCAGGAAGATCAATGAGGCCAACATCAAACGGCGGCGCATGCGATCGTCCATGCTGGCGATCTTGGGGAACAGTTGCGTGATGCGCAACGATTCCAGCAGGAACAGCCCCATCGATGCCTCCATCAGGATGATCACCAAGGCCGCCACATCCGAGGTCTTCAGGTTGTTGGTGATGTAATCGCTGGCGCCGACCATTTCCGACATCGGCAGCGCGATCAACTTGTAGTTGATGAATGCGCCGCCCATCGCAATCACCATGACCAGCGCCGATATCGCCAACTGCACAAAAGCGGACGTGGTCAGGGCATGCTCTGTCTTGCTGTCCTTGGCACGTATCCCCTCGAATTTGGCCATATGGCTATCGATCTGTTTGGCGTTGGTGTTAAGGGAGACCATCTTCTTGTCCATCTCCCCTATCAGCTTCTCCGCCGAGCGCCATGATGGCTGCATGCCCTTCAGTATCTTGTGGCGCTCTTCATAGGAACGCCGGAACTCCGCCACTGTCTTGTCATGGATCTTCTGGATGGACTTGTTGATGTCTTCCAGCAGCTTGCGCGGGATATCGCCTCCAGATTTGATCTGCGAGACTGATTCCAGTGCACTCACCCACTCCGGTGGTGGTGGCGGGACCTCGCCGCATTTGTGGTAGTCATCCTCGATGCGCGTTACTTCTTCCATCAGTTTGCGCTGCAGGGCGGGGAATTCCTGCATATCCTTGCGGATGATATTGGTCACTCGCTCGAATTCCCGATCTATCAAGGTAGCCGCACTTTCCTGGCTATGCGCCAGCAACACCGATTGGTTGCGCAAACGCAGGTTTTCCGCACCAAGGAATAGCCAGCGGGCAATGAACCGGGTGGACTGGGTGACCAGATTGCATACCGAGAGTATGACTCCATGCATAGGCTTGCGCGCTGCATACATGAACAGCATTACCAGTATGCCCAAGGCCAATACGGACAGTGCCACACTGTCAGGCCAAAACAACCACGAATGCCAGTCGATCATTGCTAATCCCTCCGTTCGTTGATGCCTGCTGCCACTGTGCCGATGTTAAGGCACCCCGCTTCGGGACTGGTCAAGAAGCACCGCCCCGACGTCGCGCACTCTGCTCTTTCTACCACCCTCCTGCAATACCGCTTATCCCTGCTGGTATACCGCTCATCCTGATTTAATCGACCCGGAATCACTGCTGCAAAAGAAAAAGGCCGTCGAGCAGACGGCCTTTCCAATAGTTAATAGCAAAAGACAAGAACGGAATATCATCGTCGAAGTTATCGAAACCACCCTTTGCTGCCGGCGCGGCCTTGGCAGGCGCCGCGCTGCTGCCGGATGATGCCGTAGCAGGTTTGTTTTCCACCACTTCGAAACTGCCGGCGCCGGATGACTTTCCGCCCAGCATGGTCATTTCGTTGACCACGATCTCGGTGGTGTAGCGGTCTTTCCCTTCCTTGTCTTGCCACTTGCGGGTCTGCAATTTACCCTCGACGTAGATCTGCGAGCCTTTCTTCAGATACTCACCGGCGATCTCGGCGAGCCGGCGATAGAACACCAGGTTATGCCACTCGGTCTTTTCCTGCTTCTCGCCGCTCTTGTCTTTCCAGTTTTCGGAAGTCGCCAGCGTGCAGTTGGTCACCGCTTCCCCGCTGGTCATGTAACGGGTCTCCGGGTCTTTGCCCAGACGCCCTATCAGAATCACTTTATTCACCGACATGTCATGCTCCTTTCGTCACGAGTTGCTCCACTGCATCTTCATCGAATCCCTTCATATCCACTTTCAGGCAGGCGATGTTTTCCGCAGCCACCACCATCACTTCCCGCACTCCTCGCAGTTTCGCAAGTTGCTGTTGCAATAGTACACCTTGGGCGGCAGTCATTTCTTCCAGATGATACATCTTGGTGCTCACCGCAGCCGGAGGATTCATTCCGGACGCGACCACCAGCCACAGCAGCAGCAACACGATAGCGAACACGAACACCGCATTGCCGCCGACATATTGCATCAACGCGCCGCCCACTGCCGCGCCGCAGAACGCACCCAGGAACTGCACACTACTATACACACCCATCGCGGTGCCTTTGGCAGCCAGCGGTGCGATCTTGCTGATCATCGAGGGGAGCGTGGCTTCCAGCACGTTGAACGCGGTGAAGAAAACCAGCAACGCCACCGCAACGCCCCACAAGCTGTTTTGCGCGAACATCAGCAGGGCTTGCGCGGCCATCGCCAACCCCACCGCCAGCATGAATATCTG
>JBDTPM010000180.1:0-9511 GCA_039932695.1 Gallionella sp.
GCGCAAGCGCGTTCAGGCTTTTGAAGGTGTCGTGATCGCCAAGCGCAATCGCGGCCTGAATTCCGGCTTCATCGTGCGCAAGATCTCCGCCGGTGAAGGCGTGGAGCGTACCTTCCAGACCTACTCGCCTATCATCGCCAGCATAGAAGTGAAGCGCAAAGGTTCGGTGCGTCGCGCCAAGCTATACTACCTGCGCGATCGTTCCGGCAAGTCGGCACGTATCAAGGAAAAACTGGCAATACGTTCAGCATCTGCAGAATAAGCATCCTGCAAGATGTGTCCAGAAACGGGAGGCACTGCCTCCCGTTTTTTATTGCCCGTCATTCCAACTTGCATGCAATGACGCAGCTTGTTGTACCTGGTGAGTGTATTATTCCGGTTCATTCCGGATGAACCTATGGACTATCAGGCAAAACTTTCTGCCCCGTTTGGTGTACTCGGTATCCACTGTACCGACGATGCGCTGACCGGTATCGAATTCCTCGCGCCGGGCGCCAAGCCACAGCCGCCGAGCAATGCCTTTGCGCAACAGGTATGCAAGCAATTGTCTGCATACTTTACCAATCCAGATTTTCGTTTCAATATTTCGATCAAACCCGGCGGCACTGTGCACCAGAACAAAGTCTGGCAGGCGATGCTCAGCATCCCGCGAGGACAAACGCGCAGCTATGGCGAGTTGGCGGCTGTACTGAAATCCGGCGCTCAAGCAGTCGGCCAGGCCTGTGGCGCAAACCCGATCCCCATCATCATTCCGTGTCATCGCGTGGTGAGCAAGACCGGCTTGGGGGGCTTCATGCGCCACGCAAGCGGCACATCACTCGACATCAAGCGCTGGCTGCTGGCGCATGAAGACAATTCGTCATTCCGGCGGAGCCTGTCCCATGTCGTGGCACGGGACAGGCTCCGCCGGAATGACAGAACCCAATGACCAACACCGAACTCCTCGACGAATTCTGCGACACCCTGTGGCTGGAAGACGGCCTGTCACGCAACACGCTGGACAGCTATCGTCGCGACCTGACCAAATTCGCCGCGTGGCTGGAAAAGCAGCGCGGCCTACCCATTATGGAAACCACGCATGGAGACATACAAGGCTACCTCGCCGATCTGGTCGTCGCGCAAAAAGCCAAGCCCAGCAGCACCGGGCGCAACATCTCCAGCCTGAAACGCCTGTTCCGCTATCTGCTGCGTCAAGGCAAGATCGTCACCGACCCGACGTTGCAGATCGACACACCCAAGCTGCCGCGCAACCTGCCCAAGAGTCTCACCGAGCAGGATATCGAACGACTGCTCGAAGCGCCGGACAGCCAAACCCCATTGGGCTTGCGCGACCGCACCATGTTCGAAGTGCTGTACGCCACCGGCCTGCGCGTGTCGGAGCTGGTGACCTTGCGCATCACGCAAGTGAGCCTGGACATGGGCGTGGTGCGCGTGATGGGCAAGGGCAGCAAGGAACGCCTGGTGCCGCTCGGCGAAGAATCGCTCGACTGGCTGCGCCGCTATCTGGCAGATGGTCGCGGAGTATTGCTGGGGCATCAGGTCAGCGATGCGCTGTTCGTGACCGCCAGAGGCGAAGGCATGACGCGGCAGATGTTCTGGTATCTGATCAAAAAGCACGCCAAGCATGGCGGACTGAACAAGCCGCTGTCGCCGCACACGCTGCGCCACGCGTTCGCCACGCATCTGTTGAATCACGGCGCGGACTTGCGCGTGGTGCAGATGTTATTGGGCCATGCGGATATTTCCACTACCCAGATCTACACCCATGTGGCGCGCGAACGGCTCAAAGCATTGCATGCACAGCATCATCCGCGTGGCTGATTGCCTGCTGTGCTTAAGCAACAATAGACGGCTAAGGGAGTGAATCAGAACGGAGACGCTCATTTGAATACCCCCAGAAAAAAATCTGCGCAATCCCCACCATCAGGCGTGATGAAGGCAGCCAGCCGCGCGATCTTTTTTGTTTCGGATGGTACCGGGATCACCGCCGAAACCATGGGCAAGGGTCTGCTCTCCCAATTCGAGGGAATGAACTTTCGCCAGATTCGATTTCCTTTTGTGGACAGTACGGAAAAGGCTGCGGACTGTGTGCAGCGTATCCGTGAGGCGCGCGAGCAAGATGGCGTACGCCCGCTGGTTGTGATGACCATCATGAATCTGCAAATCAGCGCGATGTTGCATCAAGGGGATGCACTGTTTCTGGATCTGTTCGAAGTCTTCATCGCGCCGCTGGAAAAAGAACTGGGTGTGCGATCGGCTCATACCGTCGGCCGCTCACATGGCCAGACCAGCAACGAATATGCCAACCGCATTGCTGCGATCAGTTTCGCGATCGCACACGACGACGGTGTTTCCGATGCTAACCTGAAAAATGCCGACGTGATATTGGTCGGCGTTTCTCGTTGCGGCAAGACACCGACCAGCTTGTATCTGTCGATGCAATTCGGCATAAAGGCCGCAAATTATCCGCTCATTCCGGAAGATTTCGAACGCGGCCGCCTGCCAGAGACTTTGATACCGTTCCGTAACAAGCTGTTCGGATTGACCATCGCGCCGGAGCAATTGCACCGCATACGCCAGGAGCGGCGGCCGGATAGCAACTACGCCGCGCTGGATACCTGCTGCCAGGAAGTTGCTGCCGCAGAGCGCATGATGCAACGCGAGGAGGTAGAATGGTTCGATATGACGTCCCGTTCGATCGAGGAAGTAGCCGTTCAAATAATTCAGGCGATCAATAGAAAAAAATGAGCATTGATCCGGGTATGGAAGCAAACCCTCTTCCCTGGAGTTGTAGTACAACAAATTACAAATGAACAGGAGAACTACATGCAACCCTATGTGATTCCATTTCAATCACTGGGCATCGCTGACATCGAGCAGGTTGGCGGCAAAAACGCTTCGCTGGGTGAGATGATCAGCAACCTCAGCGCTTCCGGGGTGTGTGTGCCCGGCGGCTTTGCCACGACAGCGGATGCCTATCGTGATTTTCTGAAGACCAATGGTCTTGAGCTGCGTATCAAGCAGACGCTGGAAGCGCTGAATGTGGAAGACGTAAGCGCGTTGGCCAAGGCAGGTGCGGAGATCCGCGGCTGGATATCGGCAGCCTCTTTGCCTTCGCGTCTGGAGCAGGAAATCCGCAAGCACTACACCACGCTCGCTGCGGGCAACGACGCCAGTTTCGCGGTGCGTTCATCCGCAACAGCGGAAGACTTGCCGGACGCATCCTTCGCGGGGCAGCAGGAAACTTTTCTGAACATCCACGGCATAGACAATATCCTGCATGCGATCAGGGAAGTCTTTGCATCGCTTTACAATGATCGCGCGATTTCCTATCGGGTTCACACCGGCTATACGGATTCCAATGTCGCGCTGTCGGCGGGTGTGCAGCGCATGGTGCGTTCCGATCTGGGCGCGTCCGGCGTGATGTTCACGATGGACACTGAATCCGGATTCCGCGACGTGGTGTTCATCACTTCGTCATATGGTCTCGGTGAAATGGTGGTGCAGGGATCGGTGAACCCCGATGAATTCTACGTCCACAAGCAGCAGCTTGCCGCGGGTTATCCCGCACTGGTCCGCCGCAGCATCGGTTCAAAACAACAGCGCATGGTATTCCGTGAAGACCGTGCCGCCGGTCGTTCCACGAGTATCGAAGAGGTCCCCCAGACAGAGCGCGACAGTTTTTCATTGAACGACAAAGAAGTGCTGGAACTGGCAAAACATGCGATGGCCATCGAGCAGCATTACGGAAGGCCGATGGACATCGAGTGGGGCAAGGACGGCTTGGACGGCAAGCTCTACATCCTGCAGGCGCGCCCGGAAACAGTCCAGTCCCAGACTGTTGCTGGCGGTGCGGAAAAATTCCGTCTCAAACAACGCGGGGAGGTGCTTATCGAAGGTCGCGCGATCGGGCAGAAGATCGGCATCGGACCGGTGCGTCTGGTGGTTAGCACCGCTGAAATGAGCAAGGTGCAAAAGGGCGATGTGCTGGTCACCGACATGACTGATCCGAACTGGGAACCGGTGATGAAGAAGGCATCGGCCATCATCACCAATCGCGGCGGGCGCACTTGCCATGCGGCGATCATTGCGCGCGAGCTGGGCATCCCGGCCATCGTGGGTTGCGGCCATGCTACGGAAGTACTCGTCGAAAACGACATCGTCACCGCTTCCTGCGCGGAAGGCGACTCCGGTTTCGTCTATCGGGGCAAACTGCCTTTCGAGATCACCAAACAAGTTGAAACGGCATTGCCATCGTTGCCGGTCAAATTGATGCTCAATGTGGGCAACCCCACACTGGCGTTTGAGTTCGCGCAAATGCCCTCCGCCGGTATCGGTCTGGCGCGGCTGGAATTTGTCATCAACAATCTCATCGGCATACACCCCAAGGCAGCGATGCAGTACCAAACCCTGCCCGCTGAACTCAAGGCGGCGGTGTTGCGGCAATCGCGTGGCTACACCGATCCGCTGACTTTCTATGTGGAAAAATTGACCGAGGGCATCTCCACGCTCGCTGCCGCATTCTGGCCCAAGCCCGTCATCGTGCGCTTGTCGGACTTCAAGTCCAACGAATACCGCAAACTGCTGGGTGGTGAGCTATACGAACCGCTGGAAGAAAATCCGATGATCGGTTTTCGCGGAGCGGGGCGCTATGTCGCGCCGAGCTTCAGGGATTGCTTTGAACTGGAATGCCTCGCAATGAAAAAGGTCCGCGAGACCATGGGCTACACCAATGTGGAGATCATGGTGCCTTTCGTGCGCACGGTGCAAGAGGCGCGCGAAGTTGTCGAACTGCTTGCGCAGAATGGTTTGAAGCGCGGCGAAAAAGGCTTGCGTCTGATCATGATGTGCGAGATCCCGTCCAACGCGCTGCTGGCTGAAGAATTCCTGCAATATTTCGACGGCTTCTCGATAGGCTCGAACGACTTGACCCAGCTGACATTGGGGCTGGACCGGGATTCCAGTCTGGTGGCAAACCGCTTCGACGAACGCGATGCCGCGGTCAAACGTCTGCTGGAGATGGCCATCAGCACCTGCAACCGGATGGGCAAATATGTGGGCATCTGCGGACAAGGGCCCTCGGATCATTTTGATTTTGCATTGTGGCTGATGGAGATCGGCATTCAGTCTATGTCGCTGAATCCGGATACGTTGTTGGATACTTGGAGGAAGCTGGGGGAGGCACAACCGGAAGGGTCGCTGGGAGATTAGCAGAGCAGCCCGGCTACCAAAATACACCCTCGCACCTTGCGGGATAACCAGCGACTCGGCTGGAGTCGTTTGCCAGCTTAGTCGAATGGCTAGTAGTTTCATCAGTCCTCGCCGAAATCCACTATTGCACCAAAGGAAGTTTTAACTTGCCCTTCGAGAACAGAACATAGGCTCTCGGCAGTTTCTCTATCAAGATCTGTTATTTTTTTATCCATATTTTCTATTTGGCTTTAACGTAAATTAGTCATTCAAGAAACCGACAAGTAAACCATCACCACACCAACTTCCACTTAATCTTCTCCCCAGCCCTTAACGGCACAAGGCGATGCTCGCCAAATCCCACCGTCGCAGGTACTTGCCACTCTTCTTTGCGTAGCGTGATGGTCTGCGTGTTGCGCGGCAGGCCGTAATAATCTGCACCGTAAAAACTGGCGTAGCCTTCCAGCTTGCTCAACGCACCTGCTTGCTCGAACGCTTCGGCATACATCTCGATCGCGGCATGAGCGGTGTAGCAACCGGCACAGCCGCAGGCAGTCTCTTTGGTGTGCTGCGCGTGCGGGGCACTGTCGGTGCCGAGGAAGAATTTCTTGCTGCCGCTGATGGCGGCCTGTACCAGCGCCTCGCGATGCGTCTCGCGCTTGAGCACAGGCAGGCAGAAGTAGTGAGGACGGATGCCGCCCTTGAACATAGCGTTGCGGTTGAAGAGCAGATGATGCGCGGTGATGGTCGCGGCGATGTTGTCCGGAGCACTAGCGACGAACTGCGCAGCATCCTTGGTGGTGATGTGTTCGAACACCACGCGCAGCTTCGGTAGATCTTTCAGCAGCGGTTGCAGCACTTTTTCGATGAACACCACCTCGCGATCGAACACGTCCACCATAGGGTCGGTGTCTTCGCCATGCACCAGCAGCGGCATGCTGCAGCGCTGCATCTCTTCCAGTGCGGCATAGGTCTTGCGCAGGTCGGTGACGCCCGCATCGGAGTTGGTGGTCGCTCCCGCCGGATAATACTTCACCGCATGGATGAAGCCGCTCTGTTTGGCTTTACGGATTTCTTCCGCGCTGGTGTTGTCGGTCAGATACAGCGTCATCAACGGCTCGAAGCTCATGCCCGCTGGCAGCGCGGCAAGGATGCTTTTTCGATAGGCCAGTGCTTGCCCGGTGGTAGTCACCGGCGGCTTGAGGTTGGGCATCACGATCGCGCGTGCGAATTGGCGTGCGGTATCCGGCAGCACGGATCGCATCAGCGCGCCGTCGCGCAGATGCAGATGCCAGTCGTCGGGGCGTGTCAGGGTGAGTTGCTGCATTTTGAATCCCGGCTGGATGAATATATGCGATTGTAATTCAAAGCCCGGCGCATCGCCCTTTTTCGCCAGTTAATGCACGTTGCAGACGATACGCTGAAGTGAAATATCAAACACGGGCTGAAGCCACACGATGCCGGTCCAGCCAATAAGCCCAGATCACCAGCAGCCATTGCAGTTGGCCGGCCCAGGCGATCGCCATGACACTGGGTGGCGGCGGTCCGAACAGATTGCCTGCGTAGATAAGCGAAAGAAATGCGACCAATCCCCACAACCCCCATTTGCCGGCATTGTCAGCCGCCTTCGTGGTTCTGGCATACAGCCACACGCCAATTACAAACAGCGGGACTTCCACCGCAAGCGTGGCCGGCAATGACGACCACAGGTTCAAGCCCATCTTGTCCGGACTGCCGGGATACAGCGGCAGATCCGGCTGATGAACGATCAGGTCGAGCAACCAGTGACTGACGACCAGCAGGCCGAGCACGATCGCAGCCTTGCGATCGCGTCGCGACAAATAGTGAACGGTACCCAACGCGAATGCCCAGCCCAGCACGGCCAGCAAGCTGTGCGAGACCGGGTAATTCTCGAACAGCAAAGGTGTGACGGTGGTCGCGCCCGGGACGATGCGTACTTGTTCGATCCCCAGCAACAACAGCGTTGGCCATATCAGGTCGATGAACTGAGATGCCATGAAGAGCGTGCCCAGAGAGACTTTATTGGCGACGGCTTTGACGCCAAAGCCCACACCGAAATGACCGATGAACATATTCACCTCTTTATTGGGAAGAATCAGGACTTGCAATCAAGGTATCAACTATCAGATAGCGAGAGTCAAACCTGCCCGTCAGACTACCAAAATATTTCAACTTCGACACCCTTGAGTTTGTCGCAATGATATATTCCTTACTCGATGCGTTCCAGATATTCAGAGCAGCAATTGACCTGACAGCGATGAACATGAAGCCGGCAAAAAACGATCCGTGCAGCTGCGGCAGCGGAAAAAAGTACAAGCATTGCTGCGAGGGCAAGGCCGCGTCTCGTGTCCTTTTACCCGCATCGGACGAGGTCATGCCGCTGGTCGCACTATATAACGCACGTCGTTATGCGGAGCTGGAGGAGCGCGCCCGTCATCTGGTCGATCGACACCCCAACTTTGGCTTCGGATGGAAGTTATTGGGTGCCGCACTGCAGATGCAGGGAAGGAATGCGGTGCCCGCTTTCCGGAAGGCAGCCGAACTGATGCCAGGCGAAGCCGAGGTGCTTTACAACCTCGGGGTCGCCCTGAAAGGCTTCGGTCAACTTGATGATGCCGCGGAGAGTTATCGCCGCGCCCTGAAGCTCAACCCGGCTTATGCCGAGGCATACAGCAATCTGGGCAATGTCCTGAGGGACCTCGGTAAACTTGACGAGGCGGCGGCAAGTTACCGCAACGCGTTAAAGATCAAACCCGATTCCGCCACTGCGCACAATAATCTCGGCACGGCCCTGAAAGATCTCGGAAACCTTGAAGCGGCGATTGAAAGTTATCGCAGAGCGCTCGAAATAAAACCGGACTACGCTGAGGCTCACACCAATCTGGGCAATGTCCAGAAGGACCTTGGCCAATTCGACGAGGCGCTGAAAAGTTACCGCAGGGCACTTGAGATCGATCCAAGGTGCGATGAGGCTATGCTTGGAATAAGTCATCTCTGCGTGATAAACGGCGAGATGAATGAAGCCCAAGCGTTGGTGATAAAGGCATTGGAGATAAAGCCGGACAATCTGGAGGCTCGCTTCCTGCTCGCAAACACCAGAAAGGCCCAAGCGGGTGACGAGAATCTGGCCGCTTTGCTGGCCGTGGAAGAGAAATCACGTAGCAGTGGATCCCCGTTACCCGATAAGACGGCGATCTCCCTGCATTTTGCGCTGGGCAAATGCTTTGATGACCTCGGCGATCCTGATCAGGCTTTCCCGCATTTCATCGAAGGATGCAAACTCAGACGCGCGACATTCAAATATGACGCAGCACGGGTGACGCAACACTTCAACGAAGTCATACGGGTTTTCGACAAGGCAACCCTGGCTCGATTGCGAGGCGGCGGAAACCCATCGCGGGTGCCGATCTTTGTGCTGGGCATGCCGCGCTCCGGGACCACACTGACCGAGCAGATCATTGCCAGTCATCCCGATGTTTATGGTGCCGGAGAATTGCCGGATATGCTGAGGATCGTACAGCGCGAAGTTGCCGGAAAATCTCGTTTCCCCGGCAACATACTCGCGCTCGATCAGGAGAACCTTGCCAGGTGGGGCGACGATTACGTTGCCGGTCTGCGCAAACGCGCGCCGGATGCGCTGCACATCACCGACAAGTTGCCGGACAACTTCATGTTCATCGGCCTGATCCATGTGATGCTGCCGAACGCGAAAATCATCCACGTCAACCGGAATCCGGTCGACACCTGCCTTTCCTGCTTTACGAAATTGTCCAGCAGGGGACTTGAACAATCATACGACCTGACCGAACTGGGCCGCTATTACGTCGACTATGCGCGACTGATGGATCATTGGCGCGACGTTTTGCCTGCCGGTGCATTCCTGGATGTACAGTATGAAGATATCGTCGCCGGCCAGGAAACGCAGGCGCGGCGCATCATCGAATTCTGCGGTCTGGAATGGAACGATGCCTGCATCGATTTCCACAAGCACAAACGTGCAGTCAACACCGCCAGCATGACGCAGGTACGCCGGCCTATCTACAAATCCTCGCTGGAACGCTGGCGGGCTTATGAAAAATATCTGGGTCCGTTGCTGGACGCGCTGGGCGATCTGGCACCCAAGCGGAGCTGAACCCGGGAGCGATGAACTTGAAGCCGGCAAGAAACGACCCGTGCAGCTGCGGCAGCGGAAAAAAGTACAAGCATTGTTGCGAGGGTAAAGTCGCATCAAGCGCTCGCGCACCTTCGCCTGCCGAGCTCAACCAGCTGGTCGCGTTGTACAACGCCAGAAGTTTCGCAG
>JBDTPM010000181.1:0-5037 GCA_039932695.1 Gallionella sp.
TTCAGAGAAAGTGTTGCTGCTCGATTCCGGCCACTGCTTCAGTAATCAGGTCGCCGAGGCCTGCCCGGAACTTGGCCGCAAGGGCGCGGATATCCAGCAGGGCACCTCGCTCGAAACCATCCGCAACATGGTCGCTTCCGGCTTGGGCATCACCGTGATGCCCGCCTCGGCGAACAGCGTGCGCTATCGCAGCCGTTTGCTGCAAGTCGTCCCGTTCGCCAAACCGGTACCCGCGCGGCGTATCGCGCTGGCCTGGCGCAAGAGTTTTGCACGCACCCAGGCGATCGAGGCGTTAAGCAAAGCAATCGCGCTAACCAAGATCACCGGAGTCAAACATTTGCCATGAATACGGCCATGAACCTGGAAAGCTTATTAGCCGTAGGAGCCAGCTTGCTGGCGAATTTTGCTACGAATAAAAACAATATCGCCAGCAAGCTGGCTCCTACGCGAAGACTTTTGTGCTAATGGATAATCCGGTATGAAACTACACCGCCAGCCCCACCGCGAGAACCCGCTGCTCAGATTGAGCTACAGCCTGATCGCGCCGTTTTATGATCTGGCCATCTCGGGCCCGCTACGCGCGGCGCGCACCCATTCACTGCGCTCTTTGCCCGGCGATGCCGCTCGAAAAGTATTGCTCAGCGGCATCGGTACCGGACTTGATCTGCCGCTGCTGCCGGCGCAGCACCACTACACTGCGCTCGACTTCAATGCCGCGATGCTGTCGTGCGCCAGATCGCGCGGCGCCAAGTTGCGTGATAAAGGCTTGCAGGTGGATTGGGTGCTGGGCGACAGCATGGCTTTGCCATTCGCCGACGCGGAGTTCGATCATGTCGTGCTGCACCTGATCGTCGCCGTCGTGCCACAACCCGGGCAGTGTCTGGGTGAGGCTGCGCGAGTGCTAAAGCCGGGCGGTACGATCATACTTTTCGATAAATTCCTTCGTCCGAAAAAGCTCGCGCTGCTGCGCCGCGCGTTGAATCCGCTGTCGCGCCGCATTGCCACGCGTATGGATGTGGTGTTCGAAGAAATATTGCGCGAGGTGCCGTCACTGCAGCTGGTCAGCGATGTGCCGTTGCTTGCCGGAGGGTGGTTTCGCGGCATCGTGTTGCAAAAGAAATGACTGACTTCGGAATTACGAACTTCGCGGGGATGACGAAATTTGAATTTTTAGAGGTGCCCTAAAATACAAGCCGCCGGTTCGTTGTACTATCCAGCCGTCCACCTAGCCAGGAGATGTTTGACATGCTGCTCTGGATGCAACTTCTGCTTTGTCTCGCCGTCATCGGCTACGCGGGTTACTTCCTTTCCCGCTACGGCGACATCATCGCCGAGAAGTCGGGCATATCCGCCTCATGGGTTGGCCTCATCCTGCTGGCCACCGCCACCTCGCTGCCCGAGCTGGTGACCGGAATCTCCTCCGTCACATTCGCCAACGCGCCGGACATCGCGGTCGGCGATGTGTTGGGCAGTACGGTGTTCAACCTGGCCATCCTGGTACTGCTGGATGCCCTGTACCGTCGTGAGACCCTGTATAGCCGCGCGGCTCAAGGGCACATCCTGTCGGCTTCACTGGGCACGATCCTGATCGCCTTCGCCGGTTTCAGCCTGTTGCTGGATCATGCGGGGATGAGTCCGGCATTGGGGCATGTCGGGCTGTACTCGCCGTTCATTGTGCTGGTTTATCTGGTGTCGATGCGCGCCGTGTACAGTTACGAACACCGCACTGTGTCTGAATACACCGAGGTATCCGCCGAACGTTATCCGGATGTGACATTACGTAGCGCGATCAAAGGCTACGCGTGGGCTGCCACAGCCGTGGTACTGGCGGGTTCATGGCTGCCGTTCGTCGCCAAGGATATTGCCGACTTGATGGGCTGGGGACAAAGTTTTGTCGGCACCCTGCTGGTGGCGGCAGTGACTTCCGCGCCCGAAGCGGCCGTCACCATTTCGGCACTGCGCATCGGCGCGCTGGACATGGCCATCGCCAACCTGCTGGGCAGCAACCTGTTCGACATCATCATTCTGGCGGTGGACGATCTGCTTTATACCAAGGGGCCTTTGCTTGCGCACGTCGATGCCAGCCACGCGCTGACCGCATTCACCGCAGTGATGATGAGTGCGCTGGTGACCGTGGGTTTTATCTTTCGACCGCAGGGGCGCGCCGTGCTGGGATTGACCTGGGTGAGTCTGGGATTGCTGATGCTGTATGTTCTCAACTCATGGATCCTTTTCGGACATGCACATTAACGTTCATGGCGATTCGCCACCCTGAATGATGAAACGGCCATTCGCCATGAACGTTTTCCCCCACTCCAACCCTCCCCCGGAGGGAGAGGGGGCAAACGCATCGCTGCGCGAATTTCACGCTAACGATAACGACTGGCACACACTGACTCCCGATGACGTCGCGCAACGTCTGGAGACCAGCTCGCAATCCGGTTTGAGTTCGGACGACGCAGCCAAACGGCTGGGGCATTTCGGAGCCAACGCCTTGCAGGAAAAGCGCGCGCGTTCTCCCTGGCGCATGCTGCTCGACCAGTTCAGCGATTTCATGATCATCGTGCTGATAGCCGCGGCAGTCGTTTCCGGCATCGTGGGCGATGCCGGAGACACCGTCGCGATCATCGTGATCGTGATCCTGAATGCGGTGATCGGATTCGTCCAGGAATACCGGGCAGAGCGTGCGATGGCCGCGCTCAGGAAGATGGCCGAGGCGGGCGCGCATGTGTTGCGCGATGGGCAGGCGGAAATCGTCAACTCATCGGAACTGGTGCCGGGCGATGTGGTGCTGCTGGAGGCGGGCAACGTGGTGCCCGCCGATCTGCGCATCATCGAAACGGCGCGGCTCAAGATCGACGAGTCCGCGCTCACCGGAGAATCGGTCGCGGTGGAAAAGCAAACCGAGGCGCTGACCATTGCCGATGCGCCGTTGGGCGAGAAGACTTGTCTGGCTTACAAGGGCACCATCGTCACCTTCGGGCGCGCACGCGGTATCGTGGTGGCGACCGGCATGAGCAGCGAACTGGGCAAGATCGCCGCGCTGCTCAGTGCAGACAATGAAATAAAAACGCCGCTGCAAAAAAGGCTGGCGCGTTTCGGCAAACTGCTGGCGCTGGCGGCGCTGGCGATCTGCGTGCTGGTGTTCATCGTCGGGGTGCTGCGCGGCGAGCCCATGCTGCTGATGTTCATGACCGCAGTCAGCCTGGCGGTGGCGGCCATTCCCGAAGCACTGCCGGCGGTCGTGACGATCTCGCTGGCGCTGGGCGCGCACAAGCTGGTCAAACAACACGCGCTGATCCGCCGCCTGCCCGCGGTCGAGACACTGGGATCGGTGACCTTCATTTGCTCCGACAAGACCGGCACGCTCACCCAGAACAAGATGCACCTGACGGTGATCTACGCAGACGGGGCGTTAAGTGACACCTTGCAGGATCAGAACAAGGCGGAGCCATGGACTACATTGTTCCGCGCATTGGCGCTAAGCAACGACGCCCATCTGGATAGCCACCACAAGGCGCGCGGCGAACCGACCGAGGCGGCCTTGTTGCACGCCGCGCTGACGGCAGGCTGGGACAAGACGGTGCTGGAGAAGGAGGCGCCGCGTCTCAAGGAGCTGCCGTTCGATCCCGAACGCAAGCGCATGACCACCTTTCACGGCACGGCGGCAGATGTCATTGCCTACACCAAGGGTTCGCCGGAAGCTGTGCTGCCTTGTTGCGAGCGCGTGCTGATGGCTGGTGGCGAACAAGGCATCGACCGGACCGTTTTGTTGCAGCAGGCCGAAGCGATGGCTGCCGACGGCTTGCGCGTGTTGGCCATCGCATTTCGTCATTGGGCAGCGTTGCCGGCCAGCGAGCAGCCCAACGAGTTGGAGAGCGAGCTGGTGTTTCTCGGCTTCGTCGGCCTGATCGATCCGCCGCGCAGCGAAGCCAGAGAGTCCGTTTCCCTGTGCAAATCAGCCGGCATCACACCGGTGATGATCACCGGCGACCATCCCGCCACCGCGCGCGCGATCGCCCGCGAACTCGGCATCCTTGCCGACAAGGAGGGGGCCGACGGCGACGGCAAGGTAATGACCGGCGCGGAGCTGGCGCAACTTGATCAAACGGCCTTCGAAGCAGAAGTCGAACACGTGCGGGTCTATGCGCGGGTCGATCCCGCCCAGAAAATAAAGATCGTCCAGGCGCTGCAGGATAAAGGCGAAGTGGTGGCGATGACCGGCGATGGAGTCAACGACGCGCCCGCGCTCAAAGCAGCGGACATCGGCATCGCGATGGGCAAGGGCGGCACCGACGTGGCGCGCGAGGCGGCGCACATGGTGCTGCTCGACGACAACTTCGCCACCATCGTGCATGCGGTGCGCGAGGGCCGGCGCATTTTCGACAACATCCGCAAATTCATCAAATACACGATGACCAGCAACGCCGGAGAGATATGGACGATCTTTCTGGCGCCGTTCCTCGGCCTGCCGATCCCGCTGCTGCCGATCCACATCCTGTGGATCAATCTGGTCACCGATGGGTTGCCCGGCCTGGCGCTGACGGCGGAACAAGCCGAGCGCGGCATCATGCGCCGCCCGCCGCGCCCGCTGCAGGAAAGCATCTTCGCGCACGGCATGTGGCAACACATGCTCTGGGTGGGGTTGTTGATGGGCGGGGTATGCCTGCTGACTCAGGCATGGGCATTGCGCAGCGGATCGGCGCACTGGCAGACCATGGTGTTCACTGTCCTCACGCTTTCACAAATGGGGCACGTGCTTGCGATTCGCACCGAAAAAGAATCGTTGTTCAGCGTCGGCGTGTTTTCCAATCGTCTGCTGATTTACGCCGTGCTGCTGACTTTCGCGCTGCAAATGGCAACCATCTACCTGTCGGCGCTCAACCCGATCTTCAAGACCCAGGCCCTGAGCATCGGTGAGCTTGCGGTGTGCCTGGCTTTATCGAGCGTGGTGTTCATTGCCGTAGAAATCGAGAAATGGCTGATGCGGCGCGGATGGATTTATCGTGCGAGCTGATTGCGGGACAGTGGTTGCGC
>JBDTPM010000182.1:0-3198 GCA_039932695.1 Gallionella sp.
AGGTTGTAGAGGTCGCGGCGCGTGGCGTAGCCCGCATCCAGCGGATACGCGGCGCGATAAGCAGCGTAGAAATCTGCAGGATAGCCGCCGAACAGTTCTGTCATCGCGAGGTCGCATTCTCGGTCACCGTAATAGGTCGCGGGGTCGAAGATCGCCGGCGTGCCATCCGCAAGGAATGCGTGGTTGCCGCTCCACAGGTCACCGTGCAGCAGCGCGGGCTGCGGTGTGTAATCTTTAAAAAACGCGGGCAGCGTATCCATCAACTTCTCGCCCATGCTTTGCAACTGACCGCCGTAGCCGTTTACCGCCGCGAGGCGCAATTGAAAACCCAGGCGACGCTCGCGCCAGAACGTCACCCAATCATCTGTCCATGTGTTCGGCTGCGGCGTGGTGCCGATGAAGTTGTCTTGTGCGAAGCCAAAGCAGGATGATGTTCCACCACTCCCTCCCCCTGCAAGGGGGAGACTTGGCCTGTCCTGAGCTTGTCGAAGGAGGGTGGGGGTAGACACTTTGTTGTCCTCCGCTTCCACCCCCATCCTAGCCTTCCCCCTTACAGGGGGAAGGAATGGTGATGTGCAACGATGCAATGCGGCGAGCTGTTCGCCGAGCAGCTTTGCATTGCCGCGCGAATTCAGCTCCAGATGTTCCAGCACCAGATAGCTTTGTCCGCATGCGCTGCCGTGAGCCAGCGGGCGTGGCACACGGATGGTGTTGGTAGAGGCGATCGCATCCAGCCCCTGAGCCTCCGCGACGAACATCGGCAGATGTTGTGCGTCGTTTAGCTTGAGGAAAAAGCGTAAACCATCTGTACCTTCCAGACGAAAGGCATCGTTGATGCTGCCTCCGCCGACGGAAGTGGAATTGCGCAGCGTGAAAGTGCGTTGCGTTGCGTCGCGGATGGCAGCGGAAATGTCGGCGAGGAGTTTGGGATTCATGATCCGGTAAAATCAGTTGTCCACGAAAGCCACGAAAAAACACGAAAAATAAAACAAAAATGTGATGATCTTTACGTATCGAAGCTAACTTGTTCGAGAACAGCACGCTACCCTTCAGAGAATAAGAGAGCTATTTGTAAGATTCTCTTCCGTGCCTTTGCGAGCTTTCGACTTGCGACGAAATGCCTGCTTACCCCATTTCGTGAATTTCGTGGACCAATAACAGTTACAGTTTGATGCTGTGCCCGAAGCTCTGCTCGTACAAGCCCATCAGTTCGCTGCGCGTGTAGCTGTGATTCTGTCCACCGCGACTGGCGATCTTGAGCGATCCCATCAGCGAGGCGAGGCGCCCGGTGGTCTCCCAATCCCAACCTTGCTGGATACCGTACAGCAAGCCTGCGCGATAGGCATCGCCGCAGCCGGTCGGGTCGACGATGGCTTTCGGTTTGGGTGTGGGGATGGCGATCTGTTTGCCATCTGCGTAGATCAGTGAACCGTCCCCGCCCAGCGTGACGATTAGTGCCTTCACTCGTTGCGCGATCTCGTTCAGCGTCTTGCCGGTCTTGTCTTGCAACAGCCTGGCTTCGTAATCATTCACGGTGACGTATGTTGCCTGATCGATGAACATCAGCAGTTCTGCACCGGAGAACATCGGCAAGCCCTGACCCGGATCGAACACGAAGGGAATGCCAAGATCGTCAAATTCCAGCGCATGCTGGATCATGCCCTCGCGTCCGTCCGGAGCGACGATGCCTAAAGATACCTCTTTGGCCATCGCGACACTGTTCTGATGGGAATGCCCCATCGCGCCCGGATGGAAGGCGGTGATCTGGTTGTCGTCAAGGTCGGTGGTGATAAAGGCCTGACCGGTGAAGGTTCCCGGTACATTGCGGATATGGTTCAGTTGCAGTCCAAGATTTTCCAGGCGCGTGGAGTAAGGTGCAAAGTCGTCTCCCACCGTCGCCATGATGAGCGGATGACCGCCAAGCATCTGCAGGTTATAGGCGATGTTGCCCGCGCAGCCACCGTATTCCTTACGCATCTCCGGCACCAGAAAGGCGACATTCAGGATGTGGATCTGCTCGGGGAGGATGTGTTTCTTGAATTGGTCTTTGAACACCATGATGGTGTCGTAGGCCATCGAACCGCAAATCAGAGTGTGCATCGCGTAACCTTGACTGGTTGGAAAGGCGCGAATTGTATCATCGGGCTGGCGGTTAATATCGTATCGGGAGCCTACGATACTCGCGACAGGGCAGGCCTGTGTGTCCAGCCAAGCATGTGGCCTGGTCCTATGTCGTCATGTACAATTGCACAGGTACTCATAATGCCCCGGCACAACTGCGCGAAGCGGGGTCGAAATTCAATCAGGGGATAAGCATGTCCAGTCTTGCAAGGTTAATGGTCGCCGTACTGGCGTTGGTGTTGTCGGGATGTGCAAATCAGGTGTGGATCGCCGACTGGAAGGAAACATCTCCCTTCAGTGCACCCCGTGCCGGCACCGCATCGGTGGTGGTGAAAGATAAAATGTACCTGATCGGTGGAGTGGACGGCAGGAATTTCGTCAACATCACCGAATACGCGCAAATACAAAAAGACGGCACGCTCGGACCGTGGCAGCCGGGACACACGCTTAACGAGGAGCGCGGCTTCATGGAAGCGGTGGTGCATGGCGATTATGTCTATGTGGTGGGCGGCGGCAAGGGCCCGAACGGACATCAACTGCTGCGCACCGCGGAACGTGCGCATATCGAACCGGATGGCACGCTAGGCCCATGGGTGACAGAGAAAAATGAAATGGTCGTGACGCGCCGTTGCAGCAAGATCATTGCCACCGACAAGCGCATCTATTCCTTTGGCGGTTTCGGCGGGGTGCTGCTCGATACCGTCGAATATGCCGATTTTCAGGCTGATGGCAGCCTCGGTGTATGGAAACTGGATCCGGAGACGATGACGATCCCGCGCTACGTCAATAGCGTGAAAAAAGAAGATGACCGCTTCTTCATCATCGGCGGTCACGACCGGACCAAGGGTGTCGGTATCACCGATGTCGAATGGACGCGCTACACCGGCGCCGGGAATACCCGGAAATGGCAGGCTACCACGCCGATGCAGCAGGGCCGTTACGGTCTTTCCAGCACTGCTTACGGTGATTACATGTATGCCCTCGGCGGGATCTCCGGCGCGGAATATCTGGACAGCATCGAACTCACCAGGGTCGGCAAGGACGGAGCACTCGAACCGTGGAAATACACCACACCGC
>JBDTPM010000183.1:0-6092 GCA_039932695.1 Gallionella sp.
TGAACGCTAATTAGTCTAACTATTATTTGGAGATCACAATGAGCAAACTGTTATCCGTACTTATCGCTGGTGTATTCGCTGCTGTTTCTTTCTCTGCCGTTGCTGCTGAGGCAACTCCGGCAAAGGCCGTTGCACCTTCCGCTGCCACAGCTAAAACTGCTCCAGCTGCAGTTGCTGTTCCGGCTGCAAAAGTTGAAGGAAAAACTGGATCTGTCAAAACGGCTAAACACTCAACACAGCACAAGAAGCATTCCAAAAAAGCTGCTGACGCTGCTACCAAGTCCTAAGAAGATAGGTTATTGCTAAGAAAGGCAGGGGTTACCCTGCCTTTTTTGTTTTTTGTCACCCCGGTCATCAAGCAGAGTTGAATGTCTGTTATTGGCACAGGCTGTCGTTCAAGCACTATCAAGTCACTTGATCCCCAACCCCAACCACGCATCGGAAGTCAGTTCGGTGGGTGTTGATGGGAGTCTATCTTCGAGATAGTTGATCGCCAGGATTTCCTTTTCCCGCCATGCGCTTTCGCCCATGCTTTTTTTCAGCATCTGGATCGGAGCGCTGCCTTTGACCATGCTCTCCCAGAATTCGGGGATGGATTCGACGGGGAATGGTTTTGTGACGCTGCGGATTTCCACGTCCCTGAATCCGGCATCCTGCAATTCCTGTTTGAAGACTTCAGGATTCTCCAGCGTGGACACTGATCGTTGCGGTTCCGGCAGGTCGGGTTTGATCGCGCGCAACGCGCCGAACATGGTTTGCATGGCGGGCGATTGATCCACCGGCGCCCAACTGGTCACCGCGATGGAGCCGCCCGGTTTAAGCGTGCGATGGATCTCCGCGAAGCCTTTGCTGCGTTCGGGGAAGAACATCAGGCCGAACATCGAGAACGCGGCATCGAACATTTCATCCGGATAGGGCAGGGTTTGCGCGTCGCCGTGTTGGATCGTGATGTTGTTGTGCCCTGCGCGCGCAACGTGCTGCCGGAAGATGTCGAGCATGGTTTCCGAGAAGTCGATGCCGTGCACTTGGCTGGCTTCGCGGGCGACCATCAGCGCCAGCGTCCCCGGTCCGCAGCCGACATCCAGCAAGGTTGCACCGTGTTGAAGAGCGCAGGCAGCGATGGCCTCCTCGGCATATTGCGCGAGCATGTGCATTGTGGTTTCAGCATAGCCATCGGCGACGAGATCCCACGGTTCGCTGGTTGAGAGCGGGTTAGGTTTCTGGCTCATGGGTGTTCCTTGTTGGTCAATTTATTCGGTACGGCTCAGCGCTGCAGATGTCGATGAGGCGGCATTCGCGCCTGTTAGTTGCTGCTGCCTTTATCCTGTTCCAACAGCAAGTCCTTGCCGGGATTGTCGGTGGCAGGTGTGCCCGATGATTCGTTCGCGTTGAGGGGCGCATTCGCTTGTTTTTCAGACAAGATTTTGTCTACTTCTTCTTTGGTAAAAGTCCTGCCCTTGCTGCCTGCTGTGATCTCCCCCGCACATTTTGCGATTTCATGATTGGATTGCAGTTCCAGGCAATATCTAAGATCGTCTGAACTATCGCCCTCTGCACGGGCAATAGTAGTCGACAGAATCAATATCGAAACGAGCAGCGGTAAGCGTGTTTTCATAATGCGATCCCTTGTATTTTGTGGCACACAACAATTATTGCTCCAATGAGCCGGAGTCGAATTGCTTTCCGAAAATGCGGGGACAGCTCAGCCTGCCCCTTTGATGATTTTATTTCAAATAGGCTCCAATGTATCGGAATCGAATTGTTTTGACCAATTGTGGCCATGCTTGCTACAGCGCCAGATTCGAATCACTTTAACAGTGCTGCTTTGGCAGCCATTTTATTCTCTTCTGCCGTGATTAAAGCACAGACCCCGGGGGTTGAGCGATCCAGTTCAATTCGCGGACGGTATGCTATGGTGATTCGAAAAGAATAACGATGATGAGCCTTCATTTCTGTTCAGAAAATCGGGTACCATTCAAGCAGCGTTACCGATGAGAGGGATTGTTCGCGATTTGTTTGACATTGATGCTGGGCAGATTGGCTGCTCCTTGTTTTTTTGTTCACCGATGAATACCTGGTTTGGGTATTGATTCCCCGAGTCGCTATGAGGTACAACCCCATGGAAAAGCGCCCCGAATTCTTTGCTCATCTTGCCGCCGTTTTTATTCTGGTGGTGGGTTGCTACCTGGTGCTGAGACCGTTCATGGCCGCGATACTGCTTGCCGTTGTTTTGTGTGTCTCGACCTGGCCTCTTTATATTTGGTTATTGCACAGGATGAAGGGCCGGCAAAACATGGCCGCGTTCACTATGACCCTATCGCTGGTACTCGTGGTGATCCTGCCGCTGGCGCTGGTGGCATATAACCTCGCAGACAATGTGACCGCCTTTTACGATGGGATAAAACAGGCCGTCGATACCGGACCGCCAGAGCCACCGGCGTGGTTAAAGGGGATGCCGCTAGTCGGCGAGTCTGTCGATGCATACTGGCATCTGCTCGCCACCGACAAAGAAGAATTGGCTGCACTGGAGAATCGTTTACTGGAGCCCACCAGGAGTTTTTTACTTGCGGGTGGCATACTGCTCGGGCAGGGTGTCATGGTAATGAGTCTGGCCGCCCTCGTCAGTTTCTTTTTCTATCGCGATGGAATAGCGTTGGTGCGTTTTCTCAACGTGGCGACGGATCGGGTGGTCGGGATCCATGTCGAGAATGTCCTCGGCATCATCAGCAACACCATACGGAGTGTCATGTTCGGGGAGTTGGGAACCGCTCTGGCGCAGGGCATCGTTGCCACAATCGGCTTCGCCATCGCAGGCGTGCCGGCAGCATTGTTGCTCGGTGTAGTCACTGCCTTTCTCTCCCTGGTTCCCGTCGGGCCACCCCTGGTATGGGGCAGCGCGGCCCTCTGGTTGTTCTACCACGGCACGGTGGGATGGGGGATCTTCATGCTGCTATGGGGATTTTTCCTGATCAGCACCGTGGATAACGTGGTGAGGCCCCTGTTGATCAGCCACGGCAGCAATTTGCCCTTTATCCTGGTTCTGTTCGGCGTGATGGGAGGGGTGCTCGCTTTTGGTTTTGTCGGTGTTTTTATCGGGCCAACGCTTCTTGCGGTGGCATTAAGTTTGATACAGGAATGGGCTGTTCGCAACAATGCGGTATGAGAAGAAGCGGCCGGAATCATTTCCGGTTTTCAATGTTCTTCATTTTGCCGCTGCTATGGAATAGAAGTTGGCTGGGCCTGATTACTTTATAAAGGCTGCTTTGGCAGTCCTTTTATTGACGTTGAACATTGTGGTTTGCTCACCAACTTTGACTTGAATCAGAGATATCTTCTCCAGTGGCAGGATAAGGTGATTGATGATAAATCGCTGCGCCATATATATGTGGTCCCGTGTGTGATGTTCAGCGCCTAGAGTTATTCATGAAACAATTACAGAAAGCCTTTACCCTGATCGAATTGATGATCGTGATCGCGATTATCGGTATCCTGGCTGCGGTTGCGATTCCCGCTTGCGGTGATTACGTCGCGCGTGCGCAAGTTGTTGAAGCCTTCACTCTGATGGATGGCGTGAAAACACCGTTGACGGAACTGTATACAAATACTAGTATTTTCCAGCTTGGTATGCGTGTTTTCGAGATAGGCGGCGCCAGTGGTACATCCGCAATCACTACAGGCAAATATGTAGAATCCATGCATATCCCTTTGAGCACTACCAGCTTGCAGGCTGACTTTAAAAATACAGGTGTGAGCAGCAGGTTGCTGGCCGGCGGTGTTTCGGGCGGCACTCCTCTGAGTGTGCATCTATACTACAACCCGATCGATGGTTCCTGGAGTTGTGGAAATGGAACGGGTGGCACGGGTGTAGAGGGCGCTACTCCTGTTAGCAGTGTGACCGCAGTTACAGGTGCGAACCCAATACCATCTAACATGTTGCCTAAGTCTTGCAGTTAAATTTCCCCGAGTTATCTTGTGGTAGTGCTGCAAGTAAAGGCTCTAATCGGGGATGTACCGCGGTTTACTTTCAAACCGCCAACAACTTCCACATTCGATGTATTCGCCGACAACGCCCTTGCGCTGAGCTTGTCGAAGTATCAGGGTGAACGGTGTTATGGGATATCCGCTAGTGCTCTCGACCATCCGTGCGCTGAACAAGCAGTATCGGAATATATCGCCACCCGAGCACGGTGAAACAAGTCAGCCAGCATGCCGCAGAAAGATAGACCCATTGCAAATAGATGCCGGGGTACAGTTGCGGCAGCACGACACGCACCAGCAATCCCAGCATCATGATGCGCAGGACGAATCTGTCGAGGTTGTCGAAAGCCACTTTGCGACCCGTGTGCCCCTTGGAGATGCGGATCAGCATCGCGGGGATGATCAGCCCCATCACGCCGAAACTGAACATATGTACTGAAATGGTACCTACCCAGTGCAGGTGGCCGATCTGATTCCCGAAGTGGATCAACAGCTGGATGACGATCGCGAGGTAGCCCAGATACATGATGCCGATATCCAGCCGCCGCAGGGCCAGATGCGGCTTCCAGAAAGCGAATCTGCCGGTCAGCAGCAAAGCCAGGATCAGCGAAAGCCAGCCCGACAGTTGAGCAGGCATCAGACTTTCGAACACCAGCATCAGGCCCAGCAGTTTCACCGACCTGTCCAGTGTGGCGTTGCGCAGGATGGCCACCTGGAACGCGCCCTGCATGAATGGCGTCAAGGTGCGTTCCAGCATCACCAGAAAAGCCATGCGGAACAGTCCTATCGCCATGCTCCATCCGGTCAGCATGTGCTCGTTGCTGAGCATCAGATGTTTCGCCAGCAAGAATGCCGGCAGGATCAGCAGGAAGAAATAGTTGTCATTGAATGTGTCAGTCTTGCGATGCCGGATGAGCGTCCACAGCAACATGACGATGATGGAAACAAGAAACAGATTATTCGAGATATGAAAAAGCAGTGTCGGCCATGCACCGCCAAACCACATGCCGCCACGCTCGAAAAACCAGGCGGCAACCAGAAACATCAATGCAGTGCCATGGTATCCGCGAACATGTACCCAGTTCTTGGTCGCCGTCAGCAGAAAGCCGCCGATCACCGCCCAGCCGAAGCCGAAGAACATCTCATGTGCATGCCACTGTACCGGTCGGAAGGGCATCGTCGGCAAGGTGATCGCGCCAGCGTAAACGGCAGCCCACAGCATCGGCAGACTCAAGCCGGATAGACAGGCCAAGGCAAAGAACGGCCTGAAGCCGGCCTGCCACAAGGGGTGCTGCGAAATGCTCATTGGTGTTTCACACTATTCGCATCGGCAAGTATTTCATAGCGGGGGAAGAGTTCGCGCTCCTCAAAGCGCACATGCTCGGCCAGTAATTTTCCGAAGGACTCGCCGGCTTCGATGTCGCCGTCGATCAGCCGCCGGGATAGCGCCCGTAACTGCTGATGATCGGACAGCAAGCGTTCGACCAGACTGGCTTCGCCCGCCGCTTCAAGTAGCGGCGGCAACATGCGCTCCTCTTCGGCAAAGTGGGGTGCCAGCTCCTTGTTCCAGCGCCTCTCGAAGTCGTGCAGGAATTGATGTCTGTCGTCTGCCTGGATTGAACGCGCGCGTTTGGCCATGACCAGCGCGGCATGGTGTTCACGGGATAGCTGGATCAATAATTGCGCGCGTTTCATGTGATATGCGACACTGCCTTATGCGCTAGGTTATATCGTACCTGCCCAGCGATTCCAGCGGCTTACCCACTGCGAAGCCCTGGGCGTAATCCACCCCGATGCTGCGTAGCGTGTCCAGCAGCGACAAATCCTCAACAAATTTTGCGACAACTTTGATATTGAGTGCATGGCATGTCTTGCAAAGCGTAACCAGATAATCCCGGTTTTGCGCAAGATGCAGATTGTTGATCAGATCGCCCCGGATTTTTATTGAGCGTATGGACAGCGGCGCAAGATAGTTGAAGGATGAGAAGCCGACACCGATGTCGTCCAGAATCAAGCGGCAGCCAAGTTTAGATATTTCCGTGCTTAAAGCGCGCACCCGTTCCATGTTTTGCAGAATTGCTGTTTCGGATATTTCAATTGATAAACTGTCCGGG
>JBDTPM010000184.1:0-2093 GCA_039932695.1 Gallionella sp.
CCATGTGAAAGTAGGTCATCGTCAGACTCCTTACAAACACCAAAGCCCTCTTCGTGAGGGCTTTGGTGTTTGTGGCATTTGATGTATGACCTGCTTGAACGAAGTGACAAGACGGTCGCGCAGCGAACTTCTTGCGGCGTACACTAACTTGCGAAGCAAGTTATGGGGTAGCCAAAGTAGGTCATCCTTCTTTGACTATGCTCAGGACAGACGTCAGACTCCTTGCAAACAACAAAGCCCTCTTTAGAAGGGCTTTGTTGTTTGTGGTGCATGGGATTTGCAGTGTGAAGAGTTATTTGTAATCGCGCAATTCCGGAGGTATGTCGTCATGGTCGCCATGCGGTTCCTGCTCATAGGCCTTGACGAATACCTCGCGCTCGTTGTTTTTCGTCAAGTGCATCGGGATGTCCATGTTATGACAGATGGTGTCTTCGCTATAGTAAATGAGATTGCGTTCGATGTTGCGCAGCATGCTGTGGTCCAGGTGGAATCCTTCTTCTGCCAGGCCGTTTTCCAGTCCTTCAAGCGTGTAGTTGTTCAAGTTGTACGAAACACGCAAGGTATTCGGAGTGTCACCATGTTCGACCTTGCAGTCGGGTAGCCCGGACAGTAGTTGATACGCCCGCTCTACCTGGCCGGGCGGGTCTTCACTGAATACGATATCGCGCTGCTTATCCAGTTCAGACGAATTTGTCATGTTGGCAGCGCAGAAAAATATCAATTTCCATGCAGTATCTGCATTCCCTTGAGCAGGTTCAAAGCCTGGTTAAGCTGATAGTCGCTCTTGGAGCCGAACTCGGCAGGAGCGGCTTTTACGGTTTCACCTTCCTTGCTTTTGTTGCCGGGCGTTGTGATCGTACTTTTGCCGGTACCACCTGACTTGCTGTCCGACGGCTTGTCATTGATCAAGTGCTTGTCCAGATCCGCCTCGCGCAGATGGAACATCCCGTCGTCGCTACCGGACGCTGGGTCTTCCACCAGGATATCAGGCTCGATGCCTTTGGCTTGTATGGAGCGACCACTGGGCGTGTAATAACGTGCAGTGGTAAGTTTTATCGCGGTATTGTTGCCTAGCGGTAGTATGGTTTGCACCGATCCCTTGCCGAAAGTCTGGGTGCCCATGATCACAGCACGTTTGTGATCCTGCAGCGCGCCGGCCACGATCTCGGAAGCCGAAGCAGAGCCGCCGTTCACCAATACCACCATAGGGACGCTCCTGACGGCATCCGGTATCTTCTTGATGTAATCTTCATTGCCGCTGCCGCGCAGATAATTCTCGGGGCTTGCGGTCAATCGCATTTTGGCATCTTCGGTGCGTCCTTCGGTATAAACGACGAGAGCATCCTTGGCCAGGAAAGCGGACGACACACCTACCGCTCCCGTCAGCAAGCCGCCCGGGTCATTGCGTAGGTCAAGTACCAGGCCCTTCAGAGATCCCTGGTTCTGTTTGTACAGAGCCTCCAGCGAGGTGGCAAGATTCTCGCCGGTCATTTCCTGGAACTGCGTGATACGGATGAAACCATAGCCTGGCTCGATCAGTTTTGACTTGACGCTCTGCACCTTGATGACCGCACGCGTCAGTGTGAAGGTCAGTAATTTTGGCTCATTCTTGCGCGTGATAGTCAGCGTGATCTTGCTGCCCGGCTTGCCGCGCATGCGCTTGACCGCATCCTCGAGCGTCATGCCCTTGACCAGCGTGTCATCCAGCTTGACGATCAGGTCTCCGCTCTTGATGCCGGCATTGAAGGCAGGCGTGTCCTCGATCGGGGAAACGACTTTCACCAAGCCGTCCTCCATGCCGACTTCGATACCCAGGCCGCCGAATTCGCCGTGGGTGCCGACTTGAAGTTCCTTGAATGCATCGGCATCAAGATAAGCGGAATGCGGATCCAATCCGCTCAGCATCCCGGTGATCGCTTCGGTGATCAGTTTCTTGTCGGTGACCGGCTCAACGTAATCGCTCTTGATGCGGCCGAACACTTCGGAGAATGCGCGCAGTTCCTCGACAGGAAGCGGTGTCGCAACGGTTTCCTTGTCGGCGATCGCGGCAAAATGGAGGCTGACCGATACGCCCGCAACCAAACCTAATCCGA
>JBDTPM010000185.1:0-3360 GCA_039932695.1 Gallionella sp.
CGGTATCATCCGTGTGCCCTGGTGGATGAGCTGATAAAATGCATGCTGTCCGTTGGTGCCGGGTTCGCCCCACACCACCATGCCGGTATCGTAATCCACGGCATTGCCGTCGCGGTCCATCCCCTTGCCATTGCTCTCCATGTCCAACTGTTGCAGATAAGCGGCGAAGCGGTGCAGATACTGGTCGTAGGGGAACACCGCATTCGAGCCTGCGCCGAAGAAGTTGCCATACCAGATTCCGAGCAGACCCATCAGCACCGGGATGTTCTGGTCCAGCGGCGCGCTGCGGAAGTGTTCATCCATCGCATAGGCACCGTCCAGCAATTCCTCGAATCTGTCCATACCGAGGTACAACGCGATTGGCAAACCGATCGCCGACCACAGCGAATAACGCCCGCCCACCCAATCCCAGAACTCGAACACGTTTTGCGGATTGATGCCGAACTTGGCGGTAGCTTCAAGGTTGGTCGAGACGGCGGCGAAGTGCTTCGCCACAGCTCTCTCATCGCCCAGCTTTCCGATCAGCCAGTCTCGCGCCGAACGTGCATTGGTCAAGGTTTCCTGGGTGGTGAAGGTTTTCGAACTGACGATGAACAGCGTGGTTTCGGCATCGAGTTTTTTCAGCGTCTCAAGCAGGTGCGAGCTGTCGATGTTGGAAACGAAATGTGTACGAAGATTTTTATTGGCATACGGCTTGAGTGCTTCGCAGACCATCAGCGGGCCGAGATCGGAACCGCCGATGCCGATGTTGACGATGTCGTGGATCGCTTTGCCGGTATGTCCGAGATGTTTGCCGTTGCGTACCGCATCTGAAAAGACGCGCATCAGTCCCAGCACCCGACGCACGTCCGGCATGACGTTATTGCCGTCGACATGAACGGGCCGGCCGGAACGGTTGCGCAGAGCGGTGTGTAGCGCGGCCCGCTGTTCGGTGGAATTAATTTTTTCGCCGTTGAACATGCGCTCGATGTTACTTGCCAGCCCGGCTTGTTCGGCGAGAGCGACCAGCAGCCTGATCGTTTCTTCGTCGATACGGTTCTTGGAATAATCGAAAAGCAAATTGCCGAGATGCACAGAGAATCTGTCGAAGCGCTTGGGATCATCCTGAAACATCTGGCGCATCTGGCGTAATTTGAAGGTCGAGTAATGGGCCTCGAGCGCTTGCCATGCGGCGGATGAGGTTAGTTTGGACATGATGGTTATCTCAAATTGACGGCGGATAATATATGCATATGGCAAGGTATCGCCGTAGTGGCGCGATTCATCGCGCCCTTTGGTATGGAATTTAATTTTGGCGCGATGGCATTGCATAGCCATTCCACTACCCCATCAAAAAACGATGGGTAAGTGGCTGGTTAAATCGCGCCCCTACGGCTTTGTCTCCGGCACCAGAATGATACCCGCCAGCGGCGGCAATGAAATTTCGGCGGAGTAGGGCAAACCCATCCACGGGGTCGCTTGCGCATTTATCAACCCGGCATTGCCGATGTTGCTGCCTGCGTAATACTCCGAATCGCTGTTCAGCACTTCGCGATACTGTGTCTGCATCGGCAGACCGATGCGATAGCGTTGGCGGGGTACCGGAGTCAGGTTCAAGGCGACTATCGCAAAGGAGCCGTCGCGAGCGCGGCGCTGGTAGGACAGCACGGATTTCTCCGCATCGTTGCAGTCGACCCACGCAAAGCCCTCATGCTGAAAATCCAGATCGTGCAACGCGGACAGTTTGCGATACAGCTGGTTGAGATCATGGGTCAGGTTCTGCATGCCGCGATGATATTCCTCGCCGAGTTGCCACCATTCCAGCTCCCACTTGGATTGCCATTCCCGTCCCTGTGCGATCTCGTTGCCCATGAAGTTCAGTTTCTTGCCCGGGCTGGTCATCTGGTAGGTAAGCAGCAGGCGCAGATTGGCGAATTTCTGCCAGGCATCGCCGGGCATCTTGGACAACAGCGAACCCTTGCCGTGCACGACTTCATCATGCGAGAACGGCAGCACGAAGTTTTCGGTATAGGCGTAGAGCTGACCGAAGGTAAGCTGGTTGTGGTGGTAACGGCGATGTACCGGCTCGTGATGGAAATAACTCAACGTGTCGTTCATCCAGCCCATGTTCCACTTGATCGAGAATCCGAGTCCGCCCAGGTAGACGGGACGCGACACACCCGGCCAGGCGGTGGACTCTTCGGCCATGGTCAACGCGCCGGGGAACTCGTCATGCACCATGATGTTCATCTCGCGCAGGAATTCCACTGCTTCCAGGTTCTCGCGCCCGCCATATTTGTTGGGGATCCACTCGCCGGCCTTGCGCGAGTAGTCGAGATACAGCATCGAGGCGACGGCATCCACGCGCAGTCCGTCGAAGTGGAATTCGGACAGCCAGAAATGCGCACTGGACATCAGGAAGCTCTTCACCTCGTTGCGCCCGTAATTGAAAATGTACGTACCCCAGTCCTGATGGAAACCGAGGCGCGGATCTTGGTGCTCGTAAAGCGCGGTGCCGTCGAAGCGCGACAGCGACCAGCTGTCCTGCGGGAAGTGTGCCGGCACCCAATCGAGGATCACTCCGATACCGGCTTGGTGACAAGCGTCGACTAGTTGGCGTAACTCATCCGGAGAACCAAAGCGGCTGGTCGGCGCGAAATAACCGGTGGCCTGATACCCCCAGGATTCATCGAGCGGATGCTCCGAGACAGGCATCAGCTCGATGTGCGTATAGCCCATCCCTTTGACGTAAGGGACCAAGTCGGTAGCCAGTTCTCGATAGGAGTAGAAGCGGCCATCGGGGTGGCGTTTCCAGGAGCCGGCATGTACTTCGTAGATGTTGACCGCGCCGTGCAGCCAGTCCCATTCACCGCGCTGCTTGATCCATTCGGCATCCTGCCAGCGGTGCTCATTGGGGGGCGAGGTCAACGCTGCCGTTCCCGGACGCAACTCATAACCCTGCGCATACGGATCGGTCTTGGACAGCAATTGTCCGGTCTCGCGGTTGCGGATCTCATAGCGGTACAACGCGTTTTGCCTGATCTCGGGCAGGAACAATTCCCATACGCCGCTGGAGCCATGCGAGCGCATCGGATGCACACGACCATCCCAGTTGTTGAATTCGCCGATCACGCTGACACGTTCGGCATTCGGCGCCCATAAGGCAAAGCGCATACCCTTGACGCCATCGATCTCGACGGCATGCGAACCGAGCATGCGATAGCCCTGGCGCAGCTTGCCTTCGCTGAACAGATAGATATCCTGACTCGAGAGGTGCGGTGGAAACTGGTAGGGGTCGCAGATATCATGCGAAAGGTCCCCATGGTACATGCGCAGACGGTAGGGGCGGGCGGGTTCGCTTTTCCCGCGCCATTCGAATAC
>JBDTPM010000186.1:0-9075 GCA_039932695.1 Gallionella sp.
ATGCTTTTTATTTAAACCCACTGGATTCCGGCCTGCGCCGGAATGACGAGCTCAGGAGTTCTGCTTAACCACCGCCCACCGCCACAACCACCTCCAGCTTATCGCCATCTGCCAATTGTTGCGCGGCAAACAGACTGCGCGGCACGATCTCGCCGTTGCGCTCCAGGGCTATGCGCTTGCCAGCCAAACCCATCTCATCGATGAGTGAAGCAACGCTGATGGATGCCGGAAATTGGCGTGTCGCGCCGTTGATGCTGACAGTTATCACTTTGCTTGTCCGTGTTAGAATGCGCGCCGCATTCTACTACATGCGGGTGTAGTTCAATGGTAGAACGGCAGCTTCCCAAGCTGCATACGAGGGTTCGATCCCCTTCACCCGCTCCATTATCTGCAAAGCAAAATGGATCAACTTCAATATATTTTCCACCGCCGCACTTTACCCCGTACTCGCTAGGGTTTGATTCGATAGAACCGCTTTTCCAGCGTCTTGCCTTTCACGCCATCGAAGCGGTCGTCCATCGCCATTCCCAGTTTTGCCAGGCGGTCATCGGGATGGGGATGGGTCTTGAACAGCAGCGCGACGTTGCCGTCGTCTTTCGCAAAATGACCGATCTGTTGCAGCACGGCGGGCAGCGCGAACGCGTCATAACCGGCGCGCGCGGTGAGCACGACGGCGATGCGGTCGGCCTCGAATTCGGCATCCTTGTCCAGCGAGCGCGATACGATCTCCGCGCCGCTGCCGATCAATCCCTGTACCTTGTCGTTGCCGCCGACGTTCCTGGCAACCAGCTGGCTGCCCAGGTCCAGCAACTTGCTTTGCTGCAATATCTTCAGGTGATGCTGACGGATGACGTGGCCAACTTCATGAGCGAGTACCCCCGCCAGTTCGGCTTCGTTCTGCAGCAAAAGGTACAGGCCGCGCGTGACGAAGATGTAGCCGCCGGGTGCGGCAAATGCGTTCACGTCATTCGACTCGATCACGCCGAAATGCCAGGGCAGGTCGGGACGCTCGCTCTGGTTCGCGACCCAGCGTCCGGCGTTGTTGACGTACTTTTGCAGCTTCGCATCCCTGACCAGCGGTGCCGCGCCTAGCAAATTACCGGCGATCTGCCGCCCGATGGCGATCTCCTCTTCAACCGGGGTGGAGGGCTTGCCGGTGACCTTTTCCTGTGCGCCCTGTTTTAATGTCTTGAGCAGTTCCTGTTCGAATGGGTTCGCGCCCCATGCCGTGCCGGAGAACAGTGCCAGCGTCAGTACCCATAATGTCGTGTGTCTCATGGCGATGTTTCTCATTTCGGTGCAGCAAGGTAATCGAACGGGCGCGCAACGAGCTTGCCCTGGGAGGCGAATCTGGCTGCATCGGATTTGCCGCTGGCGTAGGACTCCGTTAGTTTTACTTCTTCCTCACTGAACTTCGCTGCCTTCAGTTCTTCCTCGTTCAGCCCGCGGATGCCGGTGGACGCCACCACCTTTCCGGTTCCGGCACGTCCCGAGGCCAGCCCGAGCAATCCGCTGGCGTCACCGGAATGTTTTCGCGCATCGCCTTTGCGGATGCTGAGCATGCGCACCCAGCCTTTGCCCCTGGCGCTGTTGATCTGCAACCAGCCGCCATCCTTCTTGAGGATGTCCACCTTGTCTCCGGTCGCCAGTGTCGCCACCGTCTTCGCGTCGCGGAACGGCCCCGCCTTGATTTCGTCGCCCTTGAGCGCCGTGCCGCTTTCGGCGGCATACAGTGCGCCGCTCAGCAGCAGCGTGCCTAACGTAAATCCGGATTTCGTCATGTTCATGTTTTGCCTTCCTCCCGTCTGTCCCATTCCAGCAAAGCCTCGGCGAACATCACGCGCCAGCCAGCCTGCGCTGACGCACCGCCAGCGATGCGCCCATTATGTACGAAGTGGCTGGCCGCATTATCCGGCTGGGCGAAATGGCGCCGCAATACTGTTGGCAAAGCATCCAGCACCGCGTCGATGTCTTGCTGGATCGCGGCCTGTGCCTCGACATTATGTGCCTCGGCGACCCACGAGATTGCCAGCGTATTCTCGAACAGGCCCCACAGCCCTTTCTGGTCGCCGGTCAGCACCTCTGCGCTCTTGGCGGCCTGTCCGGCTTTTTCCAGCGCGTTGCGGATATTTTCCAGCACGCTGCGGCTTATCACATTGCGCTCGCCGTCGAGGCGAATCAGCAACAGCGTGGCTTGCAATTCGCCGCTGCGCGCGCTGGCCACACGCACCATGTTCTGCTGCAGTGCATTGCCGGTCGCCATCGCGTACAGGCGAGCCAGCGTGAAGAAGGCCAGCCCCACCGTCACTGGCCCGGTGAGGTTGATATAGGTGTTGGTGAAGTTGATGCTGGCGTAGCTGATGACGATCAGGATCAGTTGCGACAGCCCGAATACGCGGTCGATCTTGTCGCGTCCGGCGTCGCGGTAAAAGCCCCATGCCGTCAGCCACACGATGATCAGTGTGATCAGCAGATACCACACGCGCCCCTCGGGGAAGCGCAGCGAGTCGCCATGCTTGAAGTTGTCGGTCGCCGTGGCGAGGATCTCCACGCCGGGGAACATGCGGTCCATCGGCGTCGCCTTGATGTCGAACAGGCTGGGCGCGGTCGAGCCGATGATGACGATCTTGTCCTTGAATTCGTCCTGTGGACGCTTCTTGTCTTGGTTACCCATGTCGGCGTACACGTCGCTGAAGCTGACGTAGTGGTAGGTGAACGGTTTGCCGCGCCAGTTGAGCAATACCTGCTGTGCGTCGGGTTCGCGCCAGCCCAGCTCGCGCGCGATGCGCGCCGGCAATGTCGGCAGTTTCCAGCCGTAATCCTCGCGGTAGACGTTGTAGCGTCTTGCTACACCGTCGCTATCCGGATAGATGTTATGCAGGCCGAGGCGGCCGCCGTCGAGTGCGGACTGGAAGTGCGGCAGTACCATTGCCACGGTCGCATCGGCATCTGCTTGCCCACCGGGCAGCGGCGTGATGCCGGGGATCATCGCCGGTTTGATCCGGCTCAGGCCGTCGCTGGCAGGATCGAGCCGCAGCATCGGGAAATAGGTGTTGTCAGTGGCCGCGATGGCCGCATCGAAATAAGCATCGCTGTCGGCGTTGTACACGTCCGCATCGCTGAACAGAATGTCGAATATCACAGCCTTGGGCTGTTGCTTTTCCAACTGTTCAAGGAACTCCCCGATTACCTGGCGCGGCCAGGGCCAGCGCCCGTAGTCATGCGCCATCGCGGCGAGGCTGGCCTCGTTGATGTCCACGATCACGATGTCGGGATCGGGTTTCGGCACCACGATACGGTAACGTACCATCGCGTCGAAAGCCGTCTGGCGCATCTCGCCGGTCACGTGCAGCACCGTGGCATCGAGCAGCGCGAACACGCTGAACAGCCCGGCGAGGTAAAGATAAAAGCTGTACTTCAACAACTGCGCGAGCCGTTGGGCGAAATGCGCGCGCGCTTTTAGCAGATTGCTGATGAGGAGTTTCCAGTGCATGGGTGGCTTCCGATGGTTCAGTGCGTCATTCTACAGACAGCGGGCAGGCGTTTGCAGCGGAACTGGAATATGAAGGGGACCACTTCGGCGCGACATCCGGCAACGCGGTGTGCAGCACGGCATCGCGGGCGCGTAGCGCCTTTTCCTCGTTGCGTCCATGCAACATCAGTTTGTATCCCTGCCGGGCGAGCTGCTTCGCGGTTTTCAGGCCGATGCTATCAGTCGTGCCGGTGATGAGGATCATTTTCTTTCCTTGCACGAACGGTAAAGGGGCTGGTTCGGTTAACATTCATCATTAAATTAACCGGGACAGTTCATTGGAATTTTTGTGCGCCTGATCTTCCTTTATATCCCCTCCACCTTGCAGTGGGAGGGACTTCAGGTTCTAATGAATAACCTGGGATTAAGACAATCTGACAGGCCCGGTAATGAGCGGTATCGCGCAGTGCAGTTGCACATGCAAGCGCATCATGAACCGCGCGCTTGCGCAGATCGGCCCGGCCATGCAAGGAGACGATATGAAACACGTTTACGATTATGTGATTGTGGGCGGGGGTCTGGCGGGCGCATCGGCTGTGCAAGGCATCCGCGAGCTAGATGCGGCGGGAACGATACTTCTGCTCGGCGCGGAAAACCATTTGCCTTACGACCGCCCGCCGCTGTCCAAGAAGCTATGGTTCGGCAAGCAGCAGGTGGAAGACATCTTCCTGCATGATCGTGCGTTCTATGATCAGAATGCGGTTACCCTGGTGCTGGGTGCAAAAGTGGCGAGGCTTGAGCCAGACGCAAAGACGGTGACCGCCGCCAATGGCGAGATTTACGGGTATGGAAAACTGCTGCTGGCAACCGGCTGCACATCACGGCAGTTGGACATTCCCGGCGGTGATCTCGATGGCATCTGCTACTTCCGCAACCTGGATGATTACCTGAGGACACGGGGCGTGGCCGCCGCAGGGAAATCCGCGGTGGTCGTCGGCGGCGGGTTTATCGGTTCGGAGCTGGCCGCCGCGCTCAACATCAACAAACTGGATGTCACGATGATTTTTCCCGGTGAACTTCTCTGCGACCGGGTTCTTCCGGACTACCTGGGGCGAGCCGTGCAGCGGCGCTACACGGAGAAGGGCGTCAGGATATGGGCGTCGGACCAGCCCGTATCTTTCAGCAGAAGCGGCGCCCAATTCATTACCCGTACCGGCAAGGGCAAGACGATAACATCGGATATCGTGATCGTCGGCGTAGGCGTTATACCGGAGATGGAGCTGGCCAGGAGCGGCGGCCTGGAAGTGGGCAATGGCATCGTGGTGAACGAATATCTGGCAACATCACAACCGGATATTTACGCCGCCGGGGACAATGCCTTTTTCCCATACCGTGCGCTGGGACAGCCTATGCGCATAGAGCACTGGGATCACGCCCTCAACCAGGGGAAATGGGCGGGGCGGAATATGGCAGGCGCCCATGAACCTTTTATCTACCAACCGTATTTTTTCTCCGACCTTTTCGAGTTCGGCTATGAAGCCACCGGCGAAGTTGATTCGCGGCTGGAGACTTTTGCCGATTGGCAAAAAGAAAACGACACCGGCGTCATCTACTATCTGCGCGACGGCAAGGTCAGGGGCGTGATGATGTGCAACGTGTGGGACAAGGTCGAGGCGGCGCGCGCACTGATCCGTAAGGCGGAAAAGATGACGCCCGGGAAACTGCGCGGCCTCATCCGTTAGAGATAGGGTCTTGGACCGCATCCTCATTTGTGACCTTCGTGCCCGTTGCATTTTGGGCATCAATGAGAGTGAGCGCCGCGAAAAGCAGGACGTGGTAATCAACCTGGCCATCTACACCGACCTGCGCAAAGCCGGAAAAAGCGACCGCATAGAGGACACCGTTGACTACCGCGCGCTTAAAAAACAAGTCCTCACGATGGTGGAAAATTCCCAATATCTTCTGGAAGAAGCGCTGGCGGAAGCCATTGCGGAACTCTGTCTCGCACAGCGGGAGGTGCGGCAGGTCGATGTGCGTGTGGACAAACCGTATGCACTGCGCTTCGCCAGAACCGTGGCGGTGGAAATTACCCGGAAGCGCTGAGCACCATGCCGCGCGCCTACATCGCGATCGGATCGAACATCGACCCGGCGGAAAACGTAAGGGCCGCGATCCGCTGCCTGGCCCGGCAAACGCGCATCACAGGAATATCCATGGTCTATTGCACCGGCGCGATCGGACGCCCGGAGCAACCGCATTATTACAATTGCGTAGTGGAGATCGAAACCGATGTGCCCCCTGCGGAACTAAAGTACACGATTCTGCGGCGCATCGAAAATGACCTGGGACGTAAACGCACGGAAGACAAATATGCACCACGCACGATAGACCTCGACTTGATCGTATATGGTGACCTGACGCTGGACGCGCAGGACATCGAACTTCCCGACCCCGAAATCCTGGAGCGCCCCTTCCTTGCCATTCCGCTTTTTGAATTGGCGCCGGATCTGGTGCTGCCGGGATACAACCGGCGCATCAGAGAGATCGCAGCAAAGCTGCCGCAGGACGAAATGGAACCGCTGCAGGATTATGCCGGACTGTTGCGGGAAGACGCGGGGTGCGAATGAAGGGAAAAGAGCGGGACGAGACTTGTTGATCGCGGTCACAAAGACGATGTTGCCCTGTTCAGCTTCATGTACGCTCCGGCCATTGCGGCACCAAACACGGCATGCGTGACTATCGTGATCCAGTCACGCACCACCGAGAACCAGGGGAAAACAATCGTAAATCCATGCATATTGATCCCATACAAAACCAGTCCGTAGAGGATACCCGCGAGCAGCGAACGCATCGTGCCGAGACGGGAAATGAAACAGGCCAGCACCATGCTGTACAGGATAGCCAGCGCAAAATGGACCAGCGTTGCGGCCAGCATCACATCCCATGCGAAAACAGCCGGGGGTGGCAGAACCTCGCGCCCCATGAGTATCGCCGCAGTCAGGCGTGCATCCCGGTACAAGACCCACGGAAGATCGTTCGTGAAGCCCGCCCACAGGGCAATCTGCACCACCGTGGCGGCGACTCCCGCGACTATTCCCGCATAAACCGCCAAGCGCAAATTCAATGACGAACGTACTATCGAAAACATCCAACGCCAGCCTGATGCCGCTTAGCCATGTGTCAGACCCACCAGCCGCGCATTCAGCAGGCGCGCCAGCCCTTCTCCGCCCTGCCGCATGACCTGATCGTGGTTCCACTGAAACAGGGGCTTCGCGACAGGCGCCAGAAGATTCATCCAGTGCCGGGTAGTGCGCACTTTCCACTCGTAGCGCACAATGGTAACGGGGCCGTCGTCGGAGAAATACCAGCAGCCGACGCCCTCCAATTCACCGCTCGCGTGGCCCTCAATGATTTTTTGCGGCACGACCCGGATAACACGAATGTCGAAGGTAAGGCGATAGGGGAGTTGCCCCTTCCAGGTAAAACGTCGGAGACTACCTATCCCGTCTGCATCTCCCGGAGCTATCTCTTCCACTTTCTCAATGCCTTCCCACCATTTCGGCCAATTCAGGCAACGGTATATCGCGTCACATACCTGGGGCAAGGGTGCCTCGATGCGCCATATGGTTACGAAATTGAATTCAGCCATGTTTAGAGGCACCCTTTACTGATTGAATAAGTCGTCCGGGAACCGGGGATTGATCTGCAGCTCGCCCATTTCGACCATTTCGATCAACTGTCCCGCCGCATCGTGGCTTGATATTTTTAGCGGGAAGCCCGTCGTTTGATCCAGCCAAAGTTGGTAGCGGTGCACAGTCTCCACAGAGAACGCTTGATTGCCCTCGACCATAACATGCACGGTTTCTTTCCCGCTGACCGGTTCGATCCCGACGACCTCCGTTCTCCCATGTTCCTGCAATGCCTGCACGTTGCGGAACAGGGCGCCCACATCCGACCGGTCCACCCGTTGCCCGGTAGTGCTTTGGATCAGACGGTTTTCAGGACTCAAGGTAAATGCAGGGAAACTGCGGTAGCCGAAAGGCCATAGCCTGGCCTGCCTGCTGGCCGGGTCATAGATGAGGACGGCACCATTGAAGGGCTTGATGAATTCCATCCTGACATAACCCGGATTCATGAAGTAATAGCGCATGATTTCGGTTTTGCCGCCGCGCGAAGATTTCACTATCGCCTGATAGGATGCGACATCCTGGTAATGCGCGATCGCACTCTGAATCGGGTTGCCAGGATCGGCAATAAGAAGTGACGCCATCAGTAGTTCACCGAACATGTTTAGAGGTGCCCATTATTCGACCACCTCAAGGATGCCCTCCATGCCCTTCTCCCGGTGGCTTTTGAAAAACAGCAGTTTGTTCTTGCAATAAAATGGGTACTTGCCGACAGCCCTGGGAGTGAAAGCGATTGTCGCAGGATCCGTGTGTAACGATTCATCAATCGCGATTCCCGCCTCGGCGGCCTTGATTACCAGGGTGTGCGGTACGATTCCCGGCTCCAGGCTGACCGACAACTCCACAGGAACGTTGACCTTCACGATGACATGCTTGGGCTTGAAGAAATAACTTCCGCCCAGAATCTTGGCCCGCTGCGTGCCGTCCGCGTCTATGACTGCCTGGAAGGATTTCCCCGGATCTTGCGCCAGAGCAGGTACGGCTGGAAGAGCCGAAAGGCAAACAACAATAGAAAGCAGGCATATTCTCATCGCATTACTTATTTGCCGGTTAATTTCACTGAACTGATGGACGCAGTGTCCAAGTATTTGGCGGGCATCAGGTATGCAGGTTGAACTGATCGATCCATTGCGTGTGTTGGGTACCGGGCAAATGGTATACTTTTTCGGAATTGAACGCATGCCGTCTGCTTACCCAAAAAATTGCGTTAATCAAAACGGTTCAAAAATTTCCCGATGAGTCGTTCAGCCAGCCGGTCAGTCAGGACCGGAGAACGGGTGACTGGACACGGTTTTTCATAGCCGCACCTTACCCTGCTCTCGCCGGGGTTTGATTCGATAGAGCCACTTTTCCGGCGTCTTGCCTTTCACGCCATCGGAGCGGTCGTTCATCGCCGTTCCCGGTTTTCTGAGCGGTCGTCGGGGAAAAAATTGACAGGTGTATATGTAGAATCGTGTGTGATGGGTTCACTTCAGCGCAACATCCGGCACACTGGCATGTTGATCGTGCATCACGATGCGCGAGACGAACATGATCGCCAGCATATTTCCTGCTATCGCAATATATCCCACCAATCCATAGTCAACGATCTGCCCGGCATCATTTTGCGTGATGATGAATCCGGCCAGCGTTGTGGCCAGCCCCATCGCTAATGACTGCACTGTTGCATTGAGTGACATGAACGTCCCGCGCAGCTTGGGTTGCGCCGCCGAAGTGATGATGGCCATCGCAGGGATCATGCGTCCTGACACAAGTACGAAGAATGCCGTGGTGCAAATTAGCCACATCCATAAAGGAACGGCGCCGATATTTGTCACCACAAACAATGGCAGCAGTGCGGCAAAGGCGACCAGGCGATAGATCTTTACCTTGCCTCTCAGGTCTGCCCAGTGGCCGATCAGTCGTGCGGTGATCAGT
>JBDTPM010000187.1:0-1537 GCA_039932695.1 Gallionella sp.
CACCATCTGCTACGCCCACATGCAGGCGACCGGCATGGTGAACGACCACACGACAAATTGCTTCAGACATAAAGAATTACAAAGATGAACCTCAAATTTACCAAGATGCACGGTGCCGGCAACGACTTCGTCGTACTCGACGGCGTGAGCCAGCACATCGAACTGACACCCGAACAATTGCGATTGTTGGCTGACCGTCACTTCGGCGTGGGCTGCGACCAGATTCTGATCGTCGAGAAGGCCGAGAACAAAGAGGCTGATTTCCGCTACCGTATCTTCAATTCGGATGGCGGCGAAGTGGAACAGTGCGGCAATGGCGCGCGCTGCTTCATGCGCTTCGTGCATGACCATAAGCTCACCGGCAAACGCGAGATCGTGGTAGAAACCCACAGCGGCCTGATCAGCCCGCGCCTGGAGCAGGACGGGCGGGTGACGGTGAACATGGGCGCGCCGGTCTTCGAACCGGCACATATCCCGTTCCATGGCGGCAGCGGCGCGGTAAGCGAGCCAATCGAGGTCGCCGGTATGACATTGAACATCAGCGCGCTGTCGATGGGTAATCCGCATGCGGTGCAAGTAGTGGACGATATCGAGCAGGCGCCGGTGAAGGAATTGGGTCCGCTCATCGAATGTCATCCGCGCTTTCCCAAGCGCGTCAATGTCGGCTTCATGCAAGTGATGGACAGACATCACTTGCGGCTGCGCGTTTATGAGCGAGGCTCGGGAGAGACCCTTTCCTGCGGCACCGGGGCCTGCGCGGCAGCCGTGGCCGGCATCCGGCACGGTTTGCTGGACAGTCCGGTGAGTGTCGCCACGCGTGGCGGGACGTTGACCATTTCGTGGGACGGGGACGGCACTGCGGTGCTGATGACCGGTCCGGCGATCACGGTATTCACTGGCGAAATAAACATATAGGGGTAGTCCATGAGAGCTGAAGAAGTCGCACGTTATTTGCAGGACAACCCGCAGTTTTTTGAAGACCATGTGGATACGCTGGCGCAGATCAATCTGGCGCACCCGCACGGCGGACGCACGATCTCCCTCAGCGAGCGCCAGCTGCTCGCGCTGCGCGAAAAGAACAAGGAGCTGGAAAAGAAGCTGAGCGACATGATCGCATTCGCAAAGGAAAATGACGCGGTGCAGCAAAAGGTGCACGAGTTCATCGTGGCGTTGTTCGCCGCGCGCGGCCTGACCACGCTGCAGGAAATGATCCCGCACCTGCTGCGCGATATCTTCTCGGTGCCGCACACGGTGCTGCGGCTGTGGCAGCTCGATCCACCCAGCGCTGAGATATTGACGTTTGCCGATGCGCAGGCGCAACCGGTTTGTCTGCACCATGCCGCGCACGACACCGCAACATGGTTCGGCGAACTTGCCGCACAACTGCACTCTTACGCTTATCTGCCATTGCATGCCGGGAACGAGACCATCGGTCTGCTGGTGCTGGCCAGCGAAGACAAGCAGCGCTTCTACCCCGGCATGGGCACGGTGTTCCTGCAGCGCATCGCCGAAGGTGTGGAGAGTGCGCTGCATCCGC
>JBDTPM010000188.1:0-15200 GCA_039932695.1 Gallionella sp.
TAACGGGGCTAGGGGAGAGGGTGTTTTGCAGCGCATTGGTCAATGCATCTTGCAGCGCAGCATAGGGCAACACGTAGCCGAGTTCCGGTACGTCAAGTTCTTCGGCGTGCAACAGAGTACGTCCAAAACTTTGCTTCTGTGAGATATGGATGGTGCGGATCGAAGAGACGTCCCGCAGTGTGTCCCATATGCCGAGGCGCGCCAGCAACAGGCGACTGCCATAAGACAACGCCAGCGCTCGCGCATCAACACTGGCGGCTTTCGCCGGGCGCGCTTCCAGCACGCAGACCTTCAGTTTGCCGTCGCGCAATGCGAGCGCGAGCGCCGCACCGACGGGACCCCCGCCGATGATGGCGATGTCGCAGGTTTCAGTCATGGATTTTTCTTTCATCCCAACGACTCCGATTAACCACGGCTTCGTCATTCCCGCGCAAGCGGGAATCCATTGGTGTTAAATCCAGATTGTCCATTAGCGCAAAAATCTCCACGTAGGAGCCAGCTTGCTGGCGATATTATTCGCATTTATTTGCTTATTTGTAGCAATTCGCCAGCAAGCTGGCTCCTACGGCTAATGGATTTTCCGGGTCTGTTCATTTTCATGCAGCTTTGCTGCATAGAAAATTGCGTACCTTTGGTGCAAGCCCGGAATGACGGCAAGGAGGTAATTCATCTATGTGGTACGCATCAGTTCTTCGATATCTGCCACCGATTTCGGTGCAGCTTGGGTCAGCACTTCATTGCCTTTGGCTGTGATCACCACGTCGTCCTCGATGCGGATGCCGATGTTCCACAGCGCGAGCGGCACGTCATCGGCGGGGCGGATGTAGCAGCCCGGCTCGACGGTCAGTACCATGCCTGGTTGCAGCGCGCGCCAGTTGCCACCGAGCTTGTATTCGCCGACATCGTGCACGTCCATGCCCAGCCAGTGGCCTGTGCGGTGCATGTAGAATCTTTTGTAGCTTTCTTTTTCCAGCACTTCATCCACGCTGCCGTGGCACAGCTTGAGGTCGATGAAGCCTTGCGCCAACACGCGCAGCGCGGCGTTGTGCGGCTCGTCCCAGGCGTGGTTGGGGAGTGCTGCGGCGATCGCGGCGGCTTGCGCGGTGAGCACGATCTCATAGACGTCTTTTTGCGCGGCGCTGAATTTTCCATTGATGGGGAAGGTGCGCGTGATATCCGAGGCGTAACCGCCCACCTCGCAGCCCGCGTCGATCAGCAGCAGATCGCCATCCTTGAGCTTTGCGTTATTGCCGACGTAATGCAGCACACAGGCATTTGTGCCGCCCGCGACGATGGAGGTGTAGGCGGGGTGGCGCGCGCCGTGAGCGCAGAATTCGTGCAGCAGCTCCGCCTCGATCTGGTATTCGAACTGGTCGGGGCGGGTATAGCGCATCGCGCGCCGATGTGCGGCGGTGGAGATCGCAGCAGCACGGCGCATGATGTCCAGCTCGTGCGCATCCTTGAACAGGCGCATCTCGTTGAGCAGCGCGCGCACGTCGCGGATCTCGTCCGGCGCGCGGATGCCGCTGCGCACCTTGGCTTGCACTGCGCCGCGCAGCTTGAGGATGCGCTGATCCCATGCGGCATCGCTACCCAGCGGATAGAACAGTACCGACTGGTTGCCCATCAGCTCGGCGAGCTTTTCATCCAGTTGCGCGATCGGGTAAGTGGTGTCGAAGGCGAATTGTTCACGGGCGGCATCCGGGCCGACGCGATAGCCATCCCAGACTTCGCGTTCCGGGTCTTTGTCGCGGCAGAACAGGATGGATTGCGGGGGGGTGTCTTGGCCCGCGATCAACACCAGCACTGCATCAGGCTCGGTGAAGCCGCTCAGGTAATAGAAGTTGCTGTCATGGCGATAGTCATAATGCGTGTCGGCATTGCGCAGCATTTCCGGCGCGGTGGGGATGATCGCGATGCCGTGCTGCATTTGTTTAAGCAGGCGGGTGCGGCGTTCGGCGTAAATCGTGAAATCAAGGTTCATGGCGCATTCTGCGATGTGCGCAGTTGTTTGTCGAGTTCGGCAAGTCGCTGCGGTGTGCCGACGTCCACCCATACACCCCGGTGATGCTCCCCGCTGACTTTGCCAAGTGAGATCTGGGCGCGCAGCAACGGGGCGAGCGGTGCTTTGGTTCCACGCGCAATTTGAGCGAACAGCGCGGGCTGGTATAGGCCGATGCCGCTGAAGGTGAAAACCTCAACCCCTCCCAGCCTCCCCTTGTCAGGGGGGGAGCATGAGCGAGGAGAACGTTCCCCCCTGACAAGGGGGGCTAAGGGGGTTGGTTTGATGCGATCGACATCTAAACAAAAATCGCCGTTGGGGTGTTGTGGTGGATTGTCCACCAGCACCAGATGTGCCATATCACCGCGCGCTGCCAGCGCTACGGCGTGCTGAGGCAACAGCGCGAAATCGTAATCGCACCAGATGTCGCCGTTGACGACCGCAAATGGCTCGTCACCCAGCAGGTGCAAAGCGAAAGCAATGCCGCCTGCCGTTTCCAGTGCGCTGGGGCGTTCCGGCGAATAACGGATGGAGACGTCGAAGCGCCAACCGTTGCCGAGCGCTGTTTCAATCTGTTCACCCAAGTGCGCATGGTTGATGACCAAGTCGGTGATGCCCGCCTGGGCGAGGCGTTCGATGTGCCAGACGATAATCGGTTTGCCGCCTGCTTGTAGCAGGGGTTTGGGCATGTGGTCGGTGAGCGGACGCATGCGTTCGCCGCGACCGGCAGCCAGGATCATTGCTTTCATAAATTATTTCGCAAGATTGAATGGCGTTTCCACCCCCACCCTAGCCCTCCCCCTGCCTGGGGGAGGGAACAGGCTCCTTCCCCTTGAAGAGGGGGAGAGCGTAGCGAGGGGGCTACTGGGGTGGGGGTGAAATTCTTGGAGGTCACGCAGATTCTCAATTAAAACGTGTAACCGATCTTCTTGTCCTGCGGCTCAAGCTCATCCAGCAGATTCAGCAGCGGTTTGAGGTCGATGTAACGTACGCAGGCGCGGTGCAGGTAATCAAAAACCAGCGGCATGTCTTTCAGATAGCCGTTCTTGCCGTCGCGGTGAAAAAGCCGCGCGAAGATGCCCAGCACCTTGATGTGGCGCTGCACGCCCATCATCTCGTAGTCGCGATAGAACTCGCCGAAATCCTCGTGCACCGGCAGCCCGGCCTTGCGCGCCTTTTCCCAGTACTGGATCAGCCAGCCCATGATGTCCTCTTCTTCCCAGCGGATGTAGGCATCCTTGAACAGCGAGGCGAGGTCGTAGGTGATCGGGCCGTACACGGCGTCCTGGAAGTCCAGTATGCCGGGCGAAGTTAAATAATTGCCTTTCTCGTTTGTCCTTTCTCCCGCTTGCGGGATAACCAGCGACTTGGCTGCGGTTTCTGGCAGCCTAGTCGAATGGCTAGTTGTTTCATCCAGAGAGTTAGAGAGAGGGGGGGCGATAACCATCAGGTTTCTGGAATGGTAGTCGCGATGTACATAGACGCGCGGCTGAGCGAGGTTGTTGCGCAGTATGCGCTGGAAACATTCCTCGAGCTTGGCTGTTTGTTTTTCGTTGAGTGTGACACCTAAATGTTTGGCTATGTACCACTCCGGGAACAGGTTCAGTTCTCGGCGCAGCAGGGCTTCGTCGTAGGGCGGCAGTTCATGCTCCTTCGAGGCGAGCTGGATCTTGATCAGTGCATCGGTGGCTGCGCCATAGAGTTGCCGCGCATTATCGGCGCACAACGCATGAAGGTAAGTGGTGTTGCCCAGGTCGGACAGCAACAAAAAGCCTTGCTCCAGGTCTTGCGCGTACACATGCGGCACATGTGTACCCGCATCCTCGAACAGTTTGCCTACGTGCAGGAACGGGCTACAGTTCTCGTGTTGAGGCGGGGCGTCCATGACCACCAAAGTGCGGTCGGCGAAGGTCGCGCGAAAATAGCGGCGGAAGCTTGCATCGGCTGAGGCGGGTGCGAGCGTGAAATTTTCGTCGGGGAACAGGCTGTGCAGCCACTCGGTAAGTTGTTGCTGGCGTTGCATATTGGGCTCTCTAAGGTACTTGAGGGCACTTCTATAATTCCAATTTCCGTCTCCATATGGCGTTGCTCACAAAAAATAACTTCTTGCATATCTGAAGCATGCCGAGTCGTTATTTTTTGTTCGCGCCTTGTCTGGCTTAGGAACTTGAATTTCTAGAAGCGTCCTTAATGTTAAACTGGCAGAAGTTTAACACCATACTATTTGCTGCGCGTTATGCGGTTTCGTCCCCACTCAGTCGCGATCTATCTGCTCTGCACTTTTGCGCACTACCCAGTCGCGCAAGCGGAGGTGCTCGGGGCGCGCAACGACAAGACCCCGCCGGTGACGGCTGAAGCGGCAAGTGAAGCGCCCGCAGTCGTTGAAGCCGACCGGCTGGAGGGCAAGAAGGGAAAGCAGCTCGAGGCCACCGGCAATGCGCTGTTGCGCAAAGGCGATGAATCCATCCGTGCGGACCGATTGGTGTATTTTCAGGATACGCAGGATATCCATGCACAGGGTTCGGTGCTGTTGCTCAAGGGCGATCAATCGATCCGCACCGATCGAATGTGGTATTTCCGGGATACGCGGGAGGTTGATGCGCAGGGTTCTGTGGTGCTGGAACAAGCCGGCAGCAAGATCAGCGGACCGCATCTCAGACTTAACCTTGATACCAGCATCGGGAGCATGGAGCAACCTGAATTTTATCTGAAGGAAAATGATGCGCGCGGTTCGGCGGAGGTGATGCACATCCTGGACAAGAAACGCTTCACTCTGGATAGGGCCAGCTATACCACCTGCCCGGCAGGCAATCAGGACTGGATGCTGAAAATGAACGGGCTGGAAATCGATAAAGGCCGGCAGATCGGCATCGCGCATCATGCCTGGATCGAGTTCATGGGAGTCCCTATCCTCTACTCGCCGTGGATGGATTTTCCGCTGAACGATCAGCGCAAATCGGGTTTCCTGGCGCCGATATTCGGCGGCACCGTCAAGGGCGGTAGCGAAATCACCCTGCCATACTATTGGAATATCGCCCCGAATCATGATGCGACCATTGCGCCGCGCTTCATGAATAAGCGCGGTTTGATGGTCAATAACGAGTTTCGTTATCTCCAGGCGAAATATGGCGGGGAAGTGCAGCTGGATGTGCTGCCCCATGATCAGCTGACGAATCGCAGCCGCAATCGTTTTGGCTTGAAGCACAATCAGGCCATCGCCAGTGGCTTGAATGGCGATATAACTTACAACCATGTTTCTGATGACGATTATTACAGGGACTTGGCCAATACCGTGAATACTACTTCGCAGGTCAATCTGGTGCAGGAAGGCTCGCTTAATTACCATGCCGGTTGGTGGAATGCCAACTTGCACTTGCAGCGCTTCCAGACCCTTCAAGATCCAGCCGCACCGATCGTTGCACCCTATATGCGATTGCCGCAAGTGACACTCAATGCGCAGAAGATCCATTCCGGCGCGAACTTCGCATTTGCCGGCGAGTACGTCGATTTCAGGCATGCTACCCTGCCAAATGGCCGGCGGCTGGTGCTCAATCCCAGCGTAACTTATCCGTTGCTGAATGACCTGGCGTTCTATGTCAATCCCAAGATCGGTCTGCACAGTACACGGTATGCGATGGGCGCGAACAACACCGCTTTCCTTGAGAACACCACGCGCACCCTGCCCATCCTGAGCGTGGATAGCGGCATGGTGTTGGAGCGCGAAACGAGCTGGTTCGGCGGCGAGTATGTGCAGACGCTGGAACCCCGTGCCTTTTATGTGCGCATACCGCACAAAGACCAGGATCTGCTCCCCAACTTCGATTCTGCGCTGGCCGATTTCAGCTTTACCCAGATGTTCACAGAGAATCGTTTTTTCGGCAGCGACCGGATAGGCGATGCCAATCATGTCACGCTGGCGATGACATCGCGCCTGTTGGAACAGGGCAAGGGCATTGAACGTCTGAAGGTGATGATGGGCGAGCGCTTCAGCTTCACACCACCCAGGGTGAATCTGGTCACGCCATCATCGACGCTCAACAGATCTGATATATTGCTGGCGGCTTCTGGGCGGGTCACCGATGGTTCGACACTGGACAGCGAGGTTCAATTCGATCCGAATCACTCCTACACCCAGCGTTACAACATCGCGGCACATTTCCATCCGGAAGCGGGCAAAGCACTGAATCTTGGCTATCGCTTCATGCGCAACACCCTGCGCCAGGTCGATGTGTCGACGCAATGGCCGCTGTTCAGTCGTTGGCACGGGGTTGGTCGCTGGAACTATTCGCTGCAGGATTCCCGAGCTTTGGAAGTGCTGGCCGGTCTTGAGTATACTCAGAGCTGTTGGACGCTACGTCTCGTGGCACAAAGCTTCGCCACCACTACACAACAATCCAGTATCAGTTTCTTCGTGCAGCTTGAGCTGAATGACTTGGTCAAGATGGGTTCGGATCCCCTGAGCTTGCTCAGTCAAAGCGTGCCCGGGTATGTAAAACTGAAAGACAAGACAGCCACTGCCCCTTAGCGGGTATCGGTCAGATTAAAGAAAGAGAATGATGCCAATTAAAAACACTTTGATCTTGTGCAGTATGTTGCTGCTGATGCAAGCTGCATATGGCGCCGATAGGCCACAGGCGAAACCATCCAAAGAGATAGCAAAGACGGACAATAAGCAGACCGACAAACCTGATCCGCAACAGCAAGTCGCGGTGATCGATTCCGTGGTTGCGGTGGTCAACGATGATGTCATTACCCGCTACGAACTCGACGACCGGATGACTTCGGTAGTGAGCCAGTTGCAGAAACAAGGTACCCCGTTGCCTGCGAGGGAGATACTGGAAAGGCAACTGCTCGAACGCATGATCACTGATATGTTGCAGATGCAATTCGCCAGGGAGAGTGGTGTGCGCGTGGACGACACACAGTTGGATCAGGCTCTTGCGCGCATCGCGCAACAAAACAATTTCACCTCGCTGGCAGAATTCCGCGCCAAACTGGAAGCAGATGAAGTGGATTTCAAGAAGTTCCGGGAAGAGATCCGCGGCGAGATCATCTCCACGCGTTTGCGTGAACGCGAAGTCGAGAGCAAACTGGTCATCAGCGATACCGAAGTGGACAACTACCTTGCCAACAAGGCAAGAATGGGTGGTGCGCAAGACGAATTTCATCTCGCTCACATCCTTGTGGTGGTGCCGGAACAGGCCAGCGCGGAAAAGATCCGGTCCGCTCGCGAACGCGCCGATCTGGCTTTGAGTCAGTTGAAGTCAGGGGCAGATTTTGCGCAAGTGGCGGCGGGAAGTTCCGACGCGAAGGATGCGTTGAAAGGTGGCGATCTGGGCTGGCGTTCCAGTGATAGTATTCCCGCGATGTTCATGAGCGAGTTGCATAATTTGCAGGCCGGGCAGACTACTTCGGTGTTGCGCAGCCCGAGCGGTTTCCACATACTCAAATTGGTCGAGAAGCGCAGTGGCAGTTCCCCGGTGGTGATCACCCAGACCCATGCGCGGCATATCCTGATCAAGACCAGCGATATCGTTTCTGAAAAAGAAGCCAGGAACCGCCTGTTGGAAATCAGGAAGCGCATCGAAGGCGGAGCGGATTTTGCCGAGCAGGCGAAGCGTTACTCACAGGATGGCAGCGCGCAACAGGGGGGTGATCTGGATTGGCTTTCGCCAGGGCAGACCGTGCCTGAATTCGAGGAGGCAATGAACAAGTTGCAGCCCAACATGGTCGAGATGGTGCAAACACAATTCGGCTGGCATTTGATCCAGGTCCTGGAACGGCGCTCTACCGACATCAGCGAGCAACAGCGACGGCAGCAGGCACGAACAGCGATAGGCACATTGAAATCCGACGAGCAGTATCAGGATTGGTTGCGCCAACTGCGCGACCGGGCGTTTATCGAGTACCGCATCAAACAGAATAATTAGCCTGTGAGTGCCGTTGCCCTATCAAGCCCGTTGGCTATCACTTCCGGAGAGCCCGCCGGCATAGGTCCGGACTTGTGTGTGCAGCTTGCCGGCGCCTTGCCGGATATTCCACTCGTGGTCATTGCCGACAAGTCTCTGATGCTACAACGTGCCGCGCAACTCGGCATCGATCTGCGCTTGCGGGATTATGTGCCAGGCCAGAAGCTGCCTGCGCAGAACGGCAGCTTGTCGGTGCTTCAGGTGCCGCTGGTCGTGCCATGCCATCCCGGCGAGTTGAATGCGGCCAACAGCAAATACGTGCTGGCGACGCTGCAACGAGCCGTACAGGGCTGTCTGGCAGGAGAGTTCGCCGGCATGGTGACGGCCCCGGTACACAAGGGCATCATCAATGATGCGGGGATACCTTTCACCGGGCACACTGAATTCCTCGCCGAACAGACCAACACCAAGCTCGTAGTGATGATGCTGGTGGGCGGCGGGATGCGCGTGGCGCTTGCCACCACCCATCTCCCCCTGAAAGACGTGGCTGCGGCGATCACCATGCCGTTACTGGAAAATGTGCTGCGCATAATCCAGCGCGACCTGCGCGACCGCTTCGGTATTGCGCGACCGCGCATCCTGGTGGCAGGCTTGAACCCGCATGCGGGTGAAAGCGGTTATCTGGGGCGCGAGGAGATCGAGGTGATGGTCCCGGTGCTGGATAGGCTGCGGGCCGAGGGTTTCGACGTCAGCGCACCCTTGCCTGCCGACACGCTATTCACACCCCAAAAATTGGCGCAATGTGACTGTGTGCTTTCCATGTATCACGACCAGGGCCTGCCGGTGCTGAAGCACGCCAGTTTCGGGCAGGGCGTGAACGTCACGCTCGGCCTGCCCATCATTCGTACTTCGGTGGATCATGGCACGGCACTTGATCTGGCGGGATCCGGCAAAGCGGATGCTGGAAGTATGCTTGAGGCTATCCAGATGGCGGCGAACATGTTCGCATGGAGTGCGGCGGCATGACGCCGCTTTTGTCCCCTAGCTCGACAAATCGCGCCAATCAAAGCGTGGTCGTGCCCACGCACTCCAAATTGTTTTGGCATCACTATGCATAAAGCCAAAAAAAAGTTTGGCCAGAATTTCCTGGTCGATCAGCAGATCATCGCTGCTATCGTCAGCGCGATCCGCCCGGTAGCAACCGACAACATGGTGGAGATCGGCCCCGGATTGGGTGCGCTGACGCGCCCGTTGCTGAAGAGATTGAATTATCTGCATGTGGTGGAGATCGATCGCGACATCATCGCACGGCTGGAGCACGAATTTCTGCAGAGCGATGCCGATAGAAAGTTGACCATACACGCCGGGGACGCGCTGGAGTTCGATTTTGCTGCGCTTCCCGCGCCGCTGCGTATCGTCGGCAACCTGCCGTACAACATTTCTTCGCCGCTGTTGTTCCATTTCTCCGAATACGCAGACCGCATCATCGACATGCATTTCATGCTGCAAAACGAGGTTGTCGAGCGCATGGTGGCACAGCCTTCCACCCCGGAATATGGCCGGTTGTCGGTGATGTTGCAATACCGCTTCCATATGGAAAAACTGCTCGATGTTCCCCCGGAATCATTTCGTCCTGCTCCAAAGGTGGATTCCGCCATCGTGCGCATGATCCCGTTGCACAAGAGAGAGATTCTGGTCAGCAACGAGAAATTGTTCGCCGAGATCGTCAGGGCCGCGTTCGGTCAGCGTCGCAAGACGCTGCGCAATACACTGCGGAATTATCTGAACGAGGAAGATTTTGCGAGCCTGGGCATAAATCCTCAAAAGCGTGCCGAGAATCTGGCTGTGGCAGAGTTTTCGCAATTGGCGAATTATCTGCATGCGCGGATGAATGATGCTGCCGCAAATTGAAAGTCTCATCAGAACAGTGGTGTTGTAGGGCGGTAAGCAGATAACCTGAGCAGCATACGCATGAAATTTCAATGACAGGCTAGTGAAAATCTTATCGGGTAGCGCCGGATTATCAGGAGGTTGGATTTTAGGCGGTACGATGGGGTAGAATGCGCGGTCGATCACCGCTTGTTGCTTTGTTTAAAAATCATGTCCGATTCATTCCCGCTGGTTATGAGTTTTGCCGCCACCGACCCCAGCGGGGGTGCCGGTTTGCAAGCCGATATCCTGACTATTTCCAGCATGGGTTGCCATCCGTTGATTGCGGTGACGGCAATCACGGTACAGGACACCAGCGGAGTGGACGATGTGTTGGCAATGGATCCGGAATGGGTGGTGGATCAGGCGCGCGCGATGCTTGAAGACGTGCCGGTAGCTGCATTCAAGATCGGCTTGCTGGGCAGTGTGGAAAACATCGCGGCGATCGCCGAGATTCTGGCCGATTATCCGGATATCCCGTTGGTGCTCGATCCGGTGCTGGCTTCAGGGCGTGGCGACGAGTTGGCGAACGACGATATGCTGGATGCGATGTGCGAGTTGCTGATCCCGCAGACCACCATCATCACGCCAAACAGCATCGAGGCACGGCGTCTGGCGCTGGATGAGGACAATGAGGAAGATGACCCGACCCTGGAAGAGTGCGCCAAACGTATATTGCGCATGGGTTGTGAATATGTGTTGATCACCGGCACACATGAACAAACGCCAAAGGTGATCAACACCTTGTACGCCGAGCGCGGCGTGCTGCGCAGCGATAGCTGGGGGCGCTTGCCGGGGATCTATCACGGATCGGGTTGCACATTGTCAGCCGCGATCGCAGCCTTGCTGGCGCAAAATGTGGACGTACAGGAAGCGGTAAAAGAAGCTCAGGAATACACTTGGCAAACTTTGCGCTCGGGCTTTCGTCCCGGCATGGGGCAGCATATCCCGGACCGGTTGTTCTGGGCCCGCGGTGAAGAGGATGATGAGCCTCAGCCTGAGCGCCCGAATTAGCGGCAGGATCAAAATATCCATTCCGAAGGGACGAACGATTGCCTCCTCCCCCTGGGATTGAAGATTACTTTTCTCGTTTGCCTCCTCGCCTCAAGCGGGAGGGGAGAGCGAAGCGAGGGGCCGAGGAGAGGGAGTTCTTTGCGGGGGATAACCAGCGACTTGGCTGTTGTTCTTTGCAGCCTAGTCGAATGGCTATAACCAATGACTTACCCAGCGTTAACCAATGACTTATTCATCGTTTTCTGATGAATTAGTCAGTTGGCTATGCAAAGCCTTTTGCTGGGTTAGTCAGATGGCTAGTTGTTCCATCAGTTGTTTCATCAGGATTGAGGAGAGGGTTAGGCCGAAAGAAGTGGGCAGAAATTTTCAACAGACTGTTAGCGGCCTATACGCGATCACTCCGGACGAACCGGATGCGGCTGAACTGTTACGCAAAGTCAGGCTGGCTTTGCTGGGCGGTGCACGGTTGCTGCAATACCGCAACAAGGCCGCCGAAAATGGGATGCGCCTGGAGCAGGCCAAAGCATTGCGTATGCTGACACAGGAATTCGATGTGCCGTTGATCATCAACGATGATGTGATGTTGGCGTGTAGTGTTGACGCTGACGGTGTGCATCTGGGTGGTTCTGACGGCAGCTTGTCCGACGCGCGTGCGTTGCTGGGCAGTGGCAAACTCATAGGGATGTCTTGCTATAATCGCTTGGACTTGGCGCGCCAAGCGGTGAGTTCAGGTGCGGATTATGTTGCATTCGGCAGCTTCTTTGGCTCGACGGTGAAGCCGGATGCGGTGGCAGCCACACCCGATCTGTTGCGGCAGGCCCGCCGCGAAATTGCGGTCCCGTTGGTGGCGATAGGGGGCATCACCGTTTTCAATGGCGCTCAGTTGCTTGAGGCTGGCGCTGATGCGCTGGCAGTCATTTCGGCGGTATTCGGCGCGCAGGATATCCAGGGCGCGGCGCGACAGTTTGCAAACTTATAGATTCGTAACTTTTTTCGACGGCAATAATTCTTAATTGGAAAGACACAACATGACTTCGCAAAATCAGCAGCTATTTGATGCCTCACAAAAAGTTATTCCGGGCGGGGTGAACTCTCCGGTGCGCGCGTTCCGTTCGGTCGGAGGCACACCGCTGTTCTTCAAGCGCGGTCAAGGAGCTTACGTGTGGGACGCCGACGGCAAGCAGTACACCGATTATGTCGGATCGTGGGGTCCGATGATCGTTGGGCATTGTCATCCTGACGTGGTCAGGGCGGTGCAGGATGCAGCAGCTCAAGGGCTGGGGTTCGGTGCGCCCACTGCGGCCGAACTGGAAATGGCGGAGTTGCTGTGCAAACTGTTGCCCAGTCTGGAAATGGTCCGTCTGGTGAGCTCCGGTACCGAGGCCACGATGTCTGCAATTCGCCTAGCACGCGGTTTTACCGGCCGCAGCCGCATCATCAAGTTCGAGGGTTGTTACCACGGACATTCGGATGGTTTGCTGGTGAAAGCCGGCTCCGGTGCGCTGACCTTCGGCCAGCCGAGTTCGTCGGGCGTGCCCGCCGAGATTGCTGCGCTCACCACCGTGCTGGACTACAACGATGCGGCCGGTCTGGAACGCGCCTTTGCCGAAATGGGCAAGGAAGTCGCGGCAGTGATCGTCGAGCCGGTGGCTGGCAACATGAATCTGGTCACGCCCAAGCCGGAATTCCTGCAAGCCCTGCGCAAATTGTGTACACAATACGGCGTAGTGTTGATCCTGGATGAAGTGATGACCGGCTTCCGCGTCAGCCTGCAAGGCGCGCAAGGTCACTATGGGATCAAGCCGGATCTGGTGACGCTGGGCAAAGTGATGGGCGGAGGCTTGCCTGCGGCGGCCTTCGGCGGTCGGCGCGACATCATGCAATGTCTGGCACCGCTTGGTGCGGTGTACCAGGCCGGCACGCTGTCCGGCAATCCGGTGGCAGTGGCGGCCGGGCTGGCCACGCTGAAGCTGGCTCAGGCCCCTGGATTCTATGAGCGCCTTGGGAAGCTGGCCAGGCAGTTGACGGAAGGATTGGCGGCAAGCGCCAAAAAGCACGGCATCCCGTTCTGCGCGCAGTCTATTGGCGGCATGTTCGGCCTGTATTTCAGCAAGGCTTTGCCGACCAGCTATGCAGAGGTGATGTCCTGCGACAAGGAGGCGTTCAATCGGTTCTTTCACGCCATGCTGGAGGCGGGCGTGTATCTTGCGCCGTCGGCTTTCGAGGCGGGTTTCGTTTCCGCCGCACACACCGAGGCGGACATTGCAGCCACTATCGCAACGGCTGACAAGATATTTGCGGCCTGGAAGTAATGAACACCTCTAATAATTCGTCATTCCGGCGAAGGCCGGAATCCAGTGTTTTTAAAGGGCTAGCACCGGCTTGGTCGTCACCCCGGCGCAGGCCGGGGCGGTGTGACGAAATTTGAATTATTAGAGGTGTCCTAATGTCGCTATTTTCTCAGGCTGCGTTCTACACCACCGTCAATCACATCAAGGATCTGCCGCTGCACGGCGGCAAGGAAGTGGCGTTCGTCGGGCGCTCCAATGCCGGCAAATCGAGCGCGATCAATACGTTGGCTAACCACACGCGGTTGGCCTACACCAGCAAGACACCGGGGCGCACCCAGCACCTGAATTATTTTTCGCTTGGCGACAATAACTTTCTGGTTGATCTGCCGGGCTACGGCTACGCAAAGGTGCCGCCGGATGTGCAGCGTCATTGGGAGGGCCTGCTCAGCGAGTATCTGCAGGCACGCGAAGAGTTGTGTGGCCTGGTGGTGATCATGGATTCACGGCATCCGTTGACCGAACTGGATGAAAGCATGCTGGACTGGTTCGCTCCGACCGGCAAGCCGGTGCATATCCTGCTCACCAAATCTGACAAACTCAGCAGGCAGCAAGCCACAATTACCCTGAATCGCGTAAAATCCTATCTGGCCGAGCATTTCCCGCAGTGTTCCGTGCAATTGTTTTCCAGCTTGAAGAAACTGGGCATGGAAGAGGCCGAAGCGGTGATTGCGGGTTGGTTTACAGGAAAATCCAAAATCCAAAATGCCTAAGCCAGACTAGGCGCGCGAAAAAAATCGCTGCGCCGCATACACAGTGGTATGTAAGCAAGATTTTTTGAGTGCAACAACGTATGGCGACGGCATTTTGGATTTTGGACAAAAAAATGCCCCCAGCCAAAAGGGGAAGGCCGGGGGCAAAGTCTTAACAGAGTTAAGACACACGCTCAGGGAGGAGAAACGTGGAATGACTCGCATCATTCAACGTGTCAGATAAGCGATTTCTAACATAGTTCCAGAAAAAGTGACAATTAAGGAAAATCATGCAAACACTAGGACAGTACCCAAATATCCGTATGCGCCGCATGCGCCATGATGCCTTTTCGCGGGATTTAATGCGAGAGCACATACTTACTCCGGCAGATTTCATCTACCCGGTCTTCGTTCTGGAAGGCAGCAACAAGGTCGAGGATGTGAAGTCCATGCCTGGGGTGCAACGCAAGACTCTGGACCTGCTGCTCAAGGATGCTGAACAATGCGTCAAGCTGGGCATCCCAGTGATGGCGATCTTCCCGGTGATCGATACGCCGCTGAAAAGCCTGGATGCGCGCGAAGCCTACAACCCGAACGGTCTGGTGCCGCGCGTGGTCGCCGCGCTGAAAAAGAATTTCCCCGAACTCGGCGTAATGACCGACATCGCGCTCGACCCCTACACCAGCCACGGGCAGGACGGATTGATCGACGACAGCGGCTACGTGCTCAACGACGAGACCGTCGCAGTGCTGACTAGACAGGCGCAGACGCACGCCGCCGCCGGGGCCGACATCGTCGCCCCTTCCGACATGATGGACGGCCGCATCGGCGCGGTACGTGCGGCGCTGGACGCAGACAAACGCATCCACACCCGCATCATGGCCTACTCAGCCAAATACGCCTCCAGTTTCTACGGTCCGTTCCGCGACGCAGTCGGCTCCAGCGCCAACCTGGGTGCAGGCAACAAATACACCTACCAGATGGATCCAGCCAACTCCGACGAAGCCTTGTGGGAGGTCGGCCTCGATCTGCAGGAAGGCGCCGATATGGTGATGGTCAAACCCGGCATGCCTTACCTGGATATCGTGCGTCGCATCAAGGATGAATTCAAGGCCCCTACCTTCGTGTATCAGGTCAGCGGCGAATACGCCATGCTGAAGGCCGCAGCGCAGAATGGCTGGCTGAACGAAGAGGCTTGCGTGCTGGAAGCGTTGCTGTCATTCAAGCGCGCGGGAGCGGATGGGATACTGACGTACTTTGCGCTGGATGCGGCGAGGTGGTTGAAGCAGGGGTAGCGAAGTAGGGT